>JAJSAJ010000782.1 GCA_024274855.1 Planctomycetota bacterium
AGCGTTCCTGCAGACAAACCAAGCCATCTTGCAAGCGGGTGATTCTGATCCAAATCGGTATGGGATGGGGACGACCGCTGTACTAGCGATGCGGCTTGGCCAACGGCTGTTCATCGCATCACTCGGTGACAGTCGCGCCTACCTGTTGCGCGGTGAGTGCCTGTGGCAATACACGGTAGATCACACGATGGCCGAGGCATTGGTCAGTTCGGGCGTCATTTCTCCCCGGTCGGCCGAGCGTCATCCCTGGCGAAACAGGCTCTGGAAACACTTGGGACGCCGCAATCTGGAGGCGGGCCCCGAGGTGAGCATCGTCCGGTTACGTCCGAACGATCGATTACTACTGGCAACTGATGGGGTGACCGGTGTCCTGGATCGCTATTGCATGACCCGCATTCTGGCAAGCCACCGAACGCCTTCTCAAGCCGCAAGGACGCTCATTCAATGTTCTGCCGCATGCGAGACGCGAGATGATGCAACATGCATTGTCGCTGATTTCTGAGTCGATGCGGCACGGTCGCCGTCCGGTCACCAATCAAAGGGCGGCAGGACCGCCAACCAACTTCGAGATACCACTTATAGGACTTGCAGGACAGGACGCGGCAAGCGTTGCCGAAGCAAATCCGCACAACGACCGATCGAGAGCCAAGAGACGAGAGCCAAGACAATGGACACTGTGGTCAAGTTGCAAGAGACCGGCCAGTCGGATGAGGCGGCAGGACTGTTCGAACGGATCTGGAGTGCCGGAATCCAAGACGGAATCGTATGCGATGAGACAGCGTTGACCGATGTTGTCAGTCTATTGCAACCGGGGCCAGATGCGGAAGTTGAGCAATCAACGTGCGCCGAAGGTTCCAAATCGGCGACAGTCGATGTCGAATCGCGTGAAGCTCGTCCAGTTGAGCGGTCGAATGACGAAACGCCAACCGATGCGGGGCGGAGACGGCGGACCGACGCGGCTCAAGATCCATTGCGGGTCTACCTGGACCACGTGGGAGGCCAGTCTCTGTTCAGCACCTCGCAGGAGCGGACGGCCGTTCGACAACTGTCCGTTCTGCGGACTCGGTACTGGCAAAGTCTGTTGGGCTTCGAGTTCACGTTGCGCGGTGCTGCCTACATGCTTCGACAGACCCAGTTGGGGCAGCGACGGTTGGACCGGACGGTTGACCTTTGGGTTGCCGATCGGGAAAAACGAGACCGAATTGTAGGGAAGCTTGCACCGAGCATCGAGATGATTGGCTCGCTGCTGCTCGACGGCCGCCGCGACTTTCAGATTGCCATTGATAAACGCCAGCCATCCGCGACGCGTCAAGAGGCCTGGCAAAGCTTGACACTGCGCCGGCGAAAAGCGGCCGAACTGGTCAGTGAAGTCGATATGCGGTTGCAGTGCATCGAGCCGATGTTGGTTCCCCTTGTACAGATGGGGCGGAATATGGCCGAGCTGAAAGATGCATTGGACTCTTCTCGCCGGCGGTATGACTTGGAGGGTGTCCACGACAATGGAGAGCAGCTTCGACGCCTCATGCGCATTACCTGCGAGAGCCCAAAGACCTTTGAACGCCGTCTGCGCCGAACGCTCGCTTATCGACGTCAGTATCTGGAAGCTCGCCAAGTCCTGGCACTCGGCAATCTGCGGCTGGTTGTTTCCATCGCCAAGCACTATCGGCGAAAAGGAATTAGCTTCCTCGATTTGATTCAGGAGGGCAACGTCGGCCTGCTGCGCGCGGTGGACAAGTTCGATCATCGACGCGGGCTCAAGTTCTCGACCTACGCAATCTGGTGGATCCGTCAGGCGATCACACGGGCCGTGGGCGAAAAATGCAGTATCATCCGGCTACCATTCTATCTGCAGGGGAAGTCCAGGAAGCTCCAACAACTGAGCTGTGAATTCTTGATGGAATATGGACGGCACCCTGATCCGGAGCAGCTGGCAGCGGCGGCAGGGATCCCGGTCGACGATGTTCGCCGCATGTTGCACGTCAGCCACGCGCCACTGTCGCTGGACCAATCAAGTAACACGGACGACGATGCGCCACTCAGTGACTCGCTGGCCGACAGTCGTCAACCAGAATCGATCGATCTGGTCAGCCGACAAATCTTGCGTAAGGAAGTTGTTCGGCTGCTTCAGGACGTGACACCTCGTCAGCGTCAGGTGATTCAGTTGCGATACGGTTTGCTGGACGGCAAAAACCGTTCTCTGGCCGAAGTCGGTGACATCCTGAGTGTCTCCCGCGAAACAATCCGTCAGATAGAAAAAACGACGTTTTGTGAGTTGCGCACGATGCCCGCGCTGCACCGTCTTGGTCAATTGGTCTGGGATTCGAGCGATGAATCACTTGTCGCGAATCAGTAGCTGCTGGACTTCAGCGGGCAGGGCAAACCGGTCTGGGGGCATGTCGACGTTGTTCTGGATCTTGTCGATCGTGATGGTCCGCGTCTGGCCCATGACGCGAATCGTCATCTTGCGGGCGATCCGTACCTGGTCAATCGCTCGGTAATCGCCGACACCGATCGAAACCGGGATACTACCACCTGCTGTCTCAACCGAGCTGTTGATTTGCACAATGTAATGGGTGTCTGGATCAATCCAGACGGTCTGGGGCGGGTCCGTGACGGCTGGATCGATCGGTTTCGGCGTCAGTGTTATCTTATGACATTTCTTTCCCGCGATCTCGTCGACACCCAGATACTCGACCTTGGCGAACATGTCTCGCCAGTAGACGAAGCGATCTTGGATCCCTTCGCGAATCGTTGAAGTCCGTTCGGTTCCTTTCTGGATCCGAGCTTGGCCCATCACCGATTTTTCCCAGGCGATTTTGCCATC
>JAJSAJ010000783.1 GCA_024274855.1 Planctomycetota bacterium
CGCGTAAGACCCCCATGGGCTTGTCCCATGGGTGAATCAGTCTCGCGGCTAAGGAGGATCGCCGCACGAACGCCCCCCAGTAAACGCGACAACCATTGATCTGCCGGTCCTAGTTCATCGGCCTATCACACATCAGGATACCGTTCGAGCGAATAAGACTCAACACGGGCCACCGTCAGACCGTGAAGAGAAATCGTTTCAATTTATTTCAGCAGATGGACCAGTGAAAGCAGGAAATCTCGGTTATCGGCCTGCAAGTACCGCATCGTGCCACCCATTCGCGCGAAGGTATTGTTATATCGCAGGTAGTACGCTGGATTGTCTTCCGGAGGTTCACCTTGCGACCAGTCCCAAGTCGATTCGGCCAGATCGCTAACCAGAATAAAATGGTTGTCGATATGTCGACCTTCCTGAATTGCCAGGTTTTGTGACATCGACAAGGACTTTTCGAAGACCATGGGGCTCATCACTGCGGATCCGATGGAAATGTAGACGCCACCTTCCAATCGGCTCACGCTTTCGGCGAAGGTCAAAAAGTCGCGTTCCGCGGCTCGCCCGAGTGCCGCACAGTAGTTCATCGGATGGTTATAGATAATATCGTGACCGATCATCGGATGTCCGGTCAGTGGTATACCGGCGTCGAAGGCCCCTGCCTGGATACTGAACCGTTTCCACGGATGCGGAATAGCCAGCCAGCCTTCTTGTAAATCTAAGCGACGAACAACCTCGAGCAAATCTGCCGCTGCCGCTGCCCTCGCGGCATTCTCCGCCACGTGTTCGGTGATTTCAGCCATCAGTTGATCGGCACTCGGAATCATCAGGCCTTCATTGTCGATCATCGCGCCAACCGATTCACCGTAACCATAGCCCAGGTAGGCACCGACGTTTAGAGCAAGGTTGATGAAAAACCCGGTTTCCTGCCAGTTGCCAAAACGGCCCTCGTGAACCATTTGTTGGACGTCTTCGCAGCTCTTACCTTGAAACGCAAACTCCCAGTCGTGAATGATCCCTGCCCCATTGGTCGCTAAGTGCGTCACCCAATCGTTCTTGATGAGATCCAGGAAGACCGGCCCGAGCCCGTTCTTGATCGAGTGTGCACCAAAGGTCACCATAACGGGCCGATTGGTGGCTCGGGCCGCACGCACTCGGTTCGCGACGTCTTCAATCAGCTTGGTGGCCACGGGCGGAATCGGGTTAGGCTGCACATCAGGCGAGATATGATCTTGCTCGATGAGCTTCTTGTTGTCGCGTGAAGAGAGTGGTTGCATTTTCAAGGCGAACCGGTCGAGTTGCTTGTACGGCATTGTGATTCCTTCGCGTACCTATTCCATGTGTCGGAGCAACGAAAGCCCCAATCCATCGCACTCTGTGTACGTATTTTGAGGACATGTCCATGGAGAGGAAAGGGGGCGACCACATTTCTTCCGGCGTTAACGTGACCAGACGCGTAGGGTGTGACCAGCTCGCCGTCGAGATGTCTCCATCTATCGTCCTGTTCACGGCGAGCGCCGGCACACCAGCAGGCTGCGCATGGTCGAGTGCAACATTAATGACGGGGTTCTGGTGTGCCGGCGCTCGCCCAACCGTGTTGCCAATTGCCAAGGGTGGTGCCGCGAGCTTGTCACCCAGCGTCTCGCCCATCGCGTAGTAGCCGGCACACCAGCAGGCTCATTCCTTGACAGGGGTCAGTATTCCAATTCGCCACCGAAACTGGCCGTACCCTTTTCTTTTCTTGTCTTTGTCCAGCATGCCTTGGAACAGAAACCGCAGGTTCTGGGGATCGATTGTCAATGTCTGATCAAATCCATCCCGAATCAGCTCGCCATGGCTTACGTTATCGGTCCATGGTTTGACGCCCGGAGCGGGGTGGATATTCTTCCAGCTGGCAAACGGTTTGTCGGCGGTGTCCGCGACGGGGCTCCACGGGCCGTCGAGGCGGTCGGCAACGTAGGCTTTGTAATACCGACGGCCATTCGCTTCGACAATCGTCAGGTATTGATTCATCCCTTTGAGTCGATACGTGTGGCTTGCTTCAAATATCTTGGCCTTAAGAGCCAACTGACAGTCTCCGAACCCGTTTGGGAAGTTGTCCAACTTGGTTCGCAACCGCCACATCTTGCCGTTAAGGCTGGTTAGAAACAGGTAGGCATCGTGGTCGTCACAAATGATCCAGTAGTCAAGGCCGCCAACTTCGCGCGGATCCTTTGGCCCGCCGTCCAGGATCGGCTTGGCGCGTGTCCAGGAATGTGGATCGGCGATTGTGGTTGTCGTTGAATAGGCGACCCACATGAACTTCGAGCCGGGCACACCCATTTGATAGATCAGGTACCACTTCTTGTGCGGGATGAAGTAGAAGACCTGGGGTGCACAATAGTAGTTGCTGTCGCTGATGTCCAGGATCGTGCGTTTAGCCTGGTTTGCTTCGTTCCATTTCGCGAACGAGCATGTCTCGATTGCCGAACGTCCAGGCAGCTTAACCGTCATGAATACGTGCCATTTGCCTTGGTAGTAGACGACGGTAGGGTCTTTCTGGGCCCGGCTTGCGTCGTGGTTTCGCTTCTCGGGCGCGATCAGCGGAGCTGTGTATTCCCACATGCTAGGCACCTCGAATCGTTTCGGTTTCGAAACGAAGGACGCTGTCGCATTGGGGCCATTGGGCGATCGTTCGCTTTGCGCCGGCCGCTCTGCCGGTCGGCCCGTGGATGTGCCGGTTTCGAAGACAAGGACGAGCCACAAGGTCGCATGTGTGAGTACCAGGTTCATCGTCTTACAGCTCCCAATGATTAGACGTGGACGATCCAAAGAACCAGGCCGATCATCAAGGCCACGGCCACCCAGCCGACAAGGAATCCGGCGATCATCTGTCCCGAGGGGATATAGATTTCCAGGTTCTGGAAGGGCAGCAGCTTGCGACGCGGCTTGGTCACGGCTCCGGCGGGAATCGTGCAAGGACTTTCCACGATCTCGTCGGGAACAATCGGTGTACGAACCAATGCATAGAAACGTTCCAACTGGTCTTTGGATACTGGTCGTGTGATCAGACTGACCAGAATGCCCGTAAGCAAGCCGGTCGTCAGGTAAAAGACCATTTGCCACGGCAGATAGACTTCCGGTTGGCCATCGACGAGGAAAATGAATCGGTAATCGGATGCTACGGAGAATTGTTGGAGCCAGCTGATAAAAAAGGTTTGGCTCGTGAGCCACCACATGCCGAAGGCCGTCAATGTCGAGCACCAGGCTCCGGCCACCGACATGCGCCGCCAGAACAAGCCGAGCCAAAATGCGATGCCGAGCATCGGCGCGATCTTCCAGAAGATCTCCAACCCCTGAACAACTCCCTCGAGTCGGTAGGCGAAAACCACGCCCGCCACAACGATCCCGAGCGACGACAGACGTGCCACCGTCAGATAATGCCGTTCCGATCGCCCCGTTACCAGCGGCTTGTAGATGTTCTCGGTGAACAGGCCGGACGTTGCGATCATGAACGCGTCGCAGGAACTCATGACCGATGCGAGCAGACCGGCGATGAACAGGCCAAGTAGGCCGGGCAGAATATTTGGCAGAAACTGTCGAGCTACTTCGCCAAACACATTGTCCGGATTGATGTTGCGAATTCCCTGTTGGGCGAAATACGCAATGGCGGCGACGCCGGTAAG
>JAJSAJ010000784.1 GCA_024274855.1 Planctomycetota bacterium
GGCACCACTGCCGCGACCACTCCAATACAGTTTCCTGGCACGGGCCAACCGCCACCAGCCTCCGGCTTTTCGCTGGAAGCCTGACGATCGGGCTCAACAGGCTGGCATTCATTCTCAATGGTCTATCGGATCGCCCCAGACCGAGCCAACCAGACACTGAGCAGACTATTTCCGGCCTGACGGGCCATGGGGCAGCCTCACTCTTCTCGGACCGCCCAAGAACAATCCTCGCTTGCCTGTCCTGCCCAGAAGCGTATCGATCCGATATTCTATGGAGGCAGACTATGAAAGGGCACCAGACGGGGCCGTGGCGTGGGCACACACCTTGACCTGCAGTTTCATGACGGCTGCCCGTCGCGTAGGACAACACCCGTGTCACACGTGTCTGTCGGCGTCCCGCGTCGGGCAGAGCGGCCCATCACACAATAAGGTGGCCGAGTTTTGTTGATATCTCTGATTGTTCGGTTGCCGTACACTACTCTACAATACTGGTAAATGATCCGCCTACTCTTGGGAGTCTCGCATTGAACTCAGCTAAACAACGAATTCGTGTTGGCCACAGCCCTGATCCTTACGACGCGTTCATGTTCTATGCATTGGCAAAGAACAAGATCGATCCAGGTAACTACGAATTTCAGCATGAATTAGTCGACATCGAAACGCTGAACCGCAGAGCATTGAAGGCTGAACTCGAATTGACGGCGATCAGCCTGCACGCTTACGCCCAATTGGACGAGCTTTACATCCTGTGCAGCTGCGGTGCCAGCGTAGGGGATGGCTACGGACCGATTGTGGTCACCCGTCAACCGGTTGAACTCGCTTCACTTCGCGACAAGACTTTCGCGATCCCAGGGACCATGACAACGGCGTACCTTGCGCTACGTCTCTGCTTGGGCAACTCGTTTTCCTATGTCATCGTGCCATTTGACGAAATCCTGGAAGCGACGGCAGCGGGCCAGTATGCGGGCCGGCAGATCGACGCGGGCCTGGTCATCCACGAAGGCCAATTGACATACATGAACCAGCAACTGCACAGCATTGTGGATTTGGGAGTATGGTGGAAGGGCGAAACGGGCCTGCCGCTGCCGCTCGGTGCCAATGCCTTGCGACGAGACCTCGGCACGCAAACACATGTTGAAGTCAATCAGATTCTGGGTCAGAGCATCCGTTATGCGCTTGACCATCGCGAGGAAGCTCTGGCATATGCATTGTCGTTCGGGCGCGGCCTGGACCAGCAAAAGGCAGACTCCTTCGTCGGCATGTACGTCAATGACTGGACCCTCGACTTTGGAGACCGCGGCCGCGAATCGGTGCGTGTGTTACTGGAGAAGGCCTACGAGGCGGGGGTCGTATCCAAGAAGATTGTGCCCGATTTCATCTGTTGACCGCGGACCACGGCTTGCCCCATGTTGACACAATGGATGGAACGACTGGACCACGCCATCGAACGTCGGTTCGACCAAATGGTCGAGATACGGCGTCAGCTGCATCGCCATCCGGAAGTTTCCGGACAGGAACGGCAGACCAGCATGTATCTGTATCAGCTGTTGGGTGATGCAGGATTCAACGTGCAAATGGGCCCTGACGGGCGAGGAATCATCACCGACATGGTTGGCGGCACCCCAATGCCCGATCGCGGGTTGTTAGCGTTGCGAGCTGACATCGACGCTCTCCGAATCCATGACGAGAAGGATGTGAGTTACCGCAGCCAATGTGATGGAGTGATGCACGCATGTGGCCATGATGCCCATACTGCTATCCTGGTCGGCACCTTGGCAGTGCTCCAAGAGCTGCAAGAACGCGGGGAACTACCCTACCCGATTTGCGTCAGAGGGATCTTCCAACCTTCGGAAGAGACAGCCACCGGCGCTCGCGAAATGATCGCCGTCGGCGCAATGGACGGTGTCTCGGGGATTCTGAACCTGCACGTTGATCCAACACGACCGCTCGGTATCATCGGCCTGCGAACCGGTGTTATTACAGCCCATTGCGATGAAATTGAATTTCGAATCGTCGGCCGTGGAGGCCATGGCGCTCGCCCCCACGAAGCCCGCGATCCGATCGCCGCCGCCGCACAGTTGATCAATGCACTCTACCTGTTTATCCCTCGTGTCGCGGATAGCCGCGACGCCGTTGTCAGCACAATCGGCCAGGTGCAGGCCGGGCATACGGCGAACGTCATCCCCGAGGAGGTGATCATGCGGGGTACCGTGCGAACACTGGAGGAAGATGTTCGAGCGTCCACGCACAGTTACATCCAACGACTGGCCGAGGGGGTGGGCCAAACGGCCGACGTTGAGATCCATGTCCAACAGTGCAACAGCACTCCCTCGGTCGTCAACGATCCGGCCATGGTAGCATTGCTCCAACAGTCCATCTCGACGCTGGGAGATGCCGCCAAGGTGCAGGAAATCTCGCGTCCCAGCATGGGAAGCGAAGATTACTCATTCTATCTTGCCTGCGCACCGGGTGCGATGTTTCGTCTGGGATGTACGTCCGATCAAATCAGCGGCGCATCACTTCACAATCCCGTTTTCGATATCGATGAGCGTGCCCTGAAAATCGGGACGCAAATCATGGCTCGATCCGTGGTACACTGGGCTGCTCCCGAGCAAGCCAAGACCGACAGAACAACTTCGTAACGTGGTAAGGCAACGATCGGACAGGGAACTCGCCCCCATTTCGGCTGTTTCCACCCGCCAGTCGTGAGACGGCGAGTCTCCTGAGTACGTGGCACGAAATAAGGCTCGAACAGATTGACTTCTTCTCTTCTCTCACCGCGGAGGGCACCGCGATGGACAAGTTGCATTTTGCAAGCAACCAACGACCGACAATCGGCGTGGAACTTGAACTCGGGCTGGTCGATGCCAAATCGATGGCACTCGCTAGCTCCGTTGACCAACTGCTCGCCGAACTCGACGGGAGTGAAACGGAGTTCAAGCCGGAATTGATGCAGTGCTGCATCGAAATCAACACCGGCATCTGTGATACCGTGGGCGATGTGGAAACTGATTTGACGGCTAAGCTGAAGCAAGTCGAGAAGGCCGCCGACCGCATCGGACTGCTCTTGTGGTGGGGAGCGACCCATCCATTCTCGGTTTGGCGGGAGCAAGAGATCACACCGAACCAACGGTATTACGACTTGGTGAATCTGCTTCAGGAAATGGCAAGACGCTTGGTTACATTCGGCTTGCATGTCCATGTGGGCGTCGATTCTGGCGATAAGGCAGTCATGATCTGCGATCGTATGATGCGACACCTTCCAACCTTGCTGGCGATTTCCACGAGCAGTCCTTTCTGGGAAGCTCGCACGACCGGATTGCACTCACACCGCTCCAAGATCATGGAAGGCTTGCCGACCGCCGGCATGCCCACACTAATGCGTAATTGGAGCGAGTACGTCTGGCTGGTCAACCACATGGTCGACACGGGTTTCATCAATACCGTTCGCGAAATTTGGTGGGATATCCGTCCCCATCATGGATTCGGAACCGTTGAGGTTCGTGTCTGCGATATGCCGGGAAATTTACAAGATGTGCTCGGAATCACCGCATTGATCCAATGCCTGATCAAGGCACTTTCCGATCAGATCGACGAAGGGACTTATCAGCATGATTGCCATCCGATGATGGCGAGACAGAACAAGTGGCGTGCCTGCCGGTTCGGCGGCAAAGCGCCCTTGGTCGACGCCTACTCCCATCAGGTTCAATCGGTACCCGAAATCGTTGACGGGCTGGTCAACATGCTGCAAGAGACGTCTGTTCAACTGGGTTGTGAACCCTACCTGAAATACGTGCGAGAGATGGCCAATACGCCTGGATGGTCGGACCGCCAACTTGAAATACTGAACGAAACCAACGACCGAAATGAGGTCGTGCGTCAACTCTGCTCGCAAGCACGTATCACAGAACCGCCGCACAGCACCTTCGAGTAGCCGAACGGACCGGCCAAGGTTCCCTGAGCAATCTGCGAACAACTAGTGCTGTGGCAAGGCTGGAAATCGGGGTGGCACGGGCTCCGGTCGTGTTTGCCTTCGTTCTTACATAGCTTTGTGAACACTGGCGAAGCCCGTGCCACGCAACCCCAAGAGTAAATCCTGACACAGCACTAGGCTTTGTCTCAAAACGGGAGGGCGAGGCTCCTGCCGAGCCGTTCTGGCCAAAAAACAAGAGGCTCAGCAGGAGCTTCGCCCTCCCGGAAACACTGCTCCTCCGGGGTTTGAGACAAAGCCTAGTTTACCAAGTTCACTGATCGTCGAGCTTTGACGAAGTTAAGCGACCAATGGGATCAACCAATGGAGTCTGCGCGGCAACTCGGACTTGCTTGGCGGCCCTGCCGCCTCGCGATTCTCCGTGTAACAGACGCGTCAAGCCTGCCACGGAGCAACATGAACGACTGTCGGCTTTCCAGCAATCCCTACCGGGCCTCTGCCGGACCGGAAAGACCAAACAGACGCATTGCGTTGTCCGTTGTCTGCCGCGCCAACTGCTCGACCGAAACGTCTCGGACTTCCGCCAGACAACATGCCGTATGGACTAACATCGCCGGCTCATTCGGACGGCGGCCGCGGTGGGGATGGGGCGTTAAGTAGGGAGAATCAGTTTCTAACAACAAGCGATCGGCTGGTATTCGACTGGCTGTTTCCCGTAGATCCGTCGCACTCTTGAACGTCACCATACCGGCAAAACTAATGTGCAAACCGAGTTCCAAGCATCGCTCGGCCAAGCCCGCATCACCGGTGAACGAGTGCATGACGCCACAAAGCGGCCCTCGCTCTGCGGCCACTCGCAACACCGACAACATCAGATCCCCACAGTCCCGCATATGGATGACGATCGGAAGCTCCGTCTCCAATGCCAGCCATAAATGGCGATCAAACATCGCCAGTTGGTATTCCATCGGTGCAAAATCCCAATAGGCATCCAACCCGGTTTCGCCAATCGCACAGACGCGGTCTGCTCGAGCCAGTTCGACAATCCGCGGCCATTCATCTATCGAACGTGTGTCGAGTTCATTGGGCTGGATACCAACCGCGGCATAAATGCCATCAAGTCGGTCCGCAAGGGCAACCGCTTGCTCGCTCGACGACGCCGACGTGCCAATCGTAATGATCGTCCGAATGCCCGCCGCACGGGCCCGAGCGACCACGGCTTCCACTTGTGGCGTCAATTGCTCAGCATCCAAATGAGCGTGGGTATCGACCAGGTTCACACGATGACCTCAGCTTGATAATAAGGGGCGACTCGAACGTCGGCTGTCGTCCAACGATCAGGATCCGACTCCGGAATCCCGTCCCGCAAGTTCTGTCATCATATCAAGATGAGCCTTTGCCGTCCCCAACGCTTCCTGAACAAGCTGCCGAGCCTCCGTTTGTCCCACCAAAAGATCAACCATTTGCTCGACGGCACACACGGACCGCTCTTGATACTCGATCATTTTCGAGAGCAGGAAATCGCCGGACAGATCATGGTAGGAGGTAAATAACATGGGGTATTCACCCAAATCCACTTCTCCATCCATATCGCCGATCAGCAGCCCAACTCGACTGACGATATCTCGCTGGTCACTCACAATCTGATTCAACAATCGTGCCGCGCCGCCTTCCTGGTCTGTCCACCAGGGTGTCGCACTGCTCAAGTACATCGGAAGCGAACGATTATGAATCACCAACAGTCGATTCAAGATGTCATTGGTCGTTTCGCGGTTCATATTCGGTTATCTTCCAGGCGGTCAGGTCCTAAGGCTCACATTCGATCGCATCCAAAACACGGCTCCCTTGGTCACGAAGGGAGTAAGAAGCGGGTTGCCGCAATCGTGACCACATTCACCTGCTCCCAAAACAAAATCAGTAGTGCCGTTGGGAGCGTCAGCAGGCAGATGTACGCGCCATGCAGGGAGACCATAGAGAGCGTGAACGGTTTTCCAGTATCGGGCTCCGGTTCCATCGTCATCAATTTGACAATGCGAAGGTAATAGAACAGGCTGATTGTTGAGTTCAATGCTCCAAGGACCAGCAACCCAATCAGGTAGGGCTGACCGGTGACTTCGAATCCGTGGGCCAGTGCGGCAAAAATCGCGAATTTGCCGAGAAAACCGGAAAGTGGCGGCAGTCCGACCAAGCTGAACAATATGATCGAGAAACTGATCGCGATGCCAGGGCAACGCCGCAACAGACCGGCATAGTCTGCAATCTGCTCGCTCTGCATCTTATTCCTGAGCAGCGCCACAATCGCAAAGGCACCGAGATTCATGAAGACGTAAACGACAATGTAAATCGCCAACCCAGAAACAGCGTACCGTGCTCCTTGTGGATCCTCGCCCGCCATGGCCAGCATCGGTGGAATCGCCATCATCATGTAGCCAGCATGTGCAATGGTCGAATAGGCCAACAGCCGTTTGATGTTCGTCTGTGCGTATGCAGCCAAGTTGCCGAACGTACACGTAACCGCAGCGAGCAGTCCAATCAAATGGGCGAGAAAAAACCGCATTCCATATAATCCGTCAGCCGATTTCGACTGAATCGTATCCGGCCGGAGCGACGCGGGAGTAGCCAGCGCCACGCCATCCGCCGCCTGCCGATCGGCAACAACAAACATGTCCGCGCCAGCCACCTGCGTCACGCGTGTCGGTGGCGCAAACGAGGCAACCGACTCAGACGTCTCGACGGGAGGCACAAGTGTACTTAGGCCGAGCGTCACCCGGACCAGAAGGGCAAGTGCAGCTGCCTTCGAAGCAACACTCAGGAAACCACCAATCTCGGCCGGTGCGCCTTCAAATACGTCGGGACACCAAAAATGAAACGGCACCGCGGACAACTTGAAGGCCAACCCCACCATGATCATCAGACAACCCAATGCAAGAACCGTCAACTGACCGGATCCCATCATCGGCACCTGTTCGGAGAGTCGCTCTGCCAGTGTCGGCAGATGCACCGCGTTGACCAACCCGCCAACAAGGCTGATTCCATAGAGCATGATACCGGCCGCGCCGGCCCCGTAAACCGAGTACTTCAATGCGGCCTCGCTACCAAGCCGTTGCTGTCTCAACATTCCAGCAAGTACATACGATGGCACACTGGCCATCTCGACCGCCATGAAAACCATCAGAAGATGGTTCGCGGTCGCCATTAAGCAAAATCCAAGCGTCGCCCCCAACACCAATGTAAAGATATCAGCGCTGTCTTCGCGACGAGGAGTGCCGGAAAGCAGTGTCAAAAGAACAAAGAGTATCAGGAATCCAAGCAAAACACCTCGTATGAACGCGCCAAACCCGTCGTAAACGAGCATACCGGTGAAAATCTCCGTTCGCATAAATGCTTCGGGCCGACTGACCAACTGCCACGGAGCCACGTAACAGAGCGCAATCACCGCGCCAACCAGGGTTATCCATGCAGAATGGATCGGACGTCCCCACCGAAACATGCGCACCAAAAGAACCAACAAGATCGTGACGCAGATCACGATTTCCGGTCGAAATAGACCGAGACTCGATCCCGGTGCCACGGACCAGATGCTCGCACCTGCCGGCCCCTTCGTATCGATAATCAGTTGACTGACAAGTTCGTGTAGATTCACAGTCGTGTTCTCTGGTTACAATTCACGGGGCAGCATAACAACTAAGGATTCGCCAATCAACAACTGTCGCATTCTTCCGCGTACAGACCCCCGTGGGCTCGTCCCATGGGTTAATCAGTCTCGCAGCTAAGAAGGATCGCCGCACGAACGCCCCCCCAGTAAACGCGACAATAATTGATCCGCCGGTCCTAAGGCTTTGACTTCGTGAGTCTTCGAGCCGAAGCTCAAGGCCTCTGTTCAACAATTAGGTCGAGCCAAGCTGCAATTCGGCAAGACTGGCCGGATTCCAGAAAAAGCTCTCATCCCCTTCGTGCAAGCCACTAAACTCCTGTTACAAAACGGGCGATGCATGCCACGTGCACGATCGGACCACCTGCCGTCGAACAGCCGGCCATCCCGCTTCACGGGCCATCTTGATCTAGGGATCGCCTCGACTCGCTGTTGCCGGCTTCACCATGGAAACACGGCCTTCAAATCGCGCCTCGTCCCGACTAACTTCCGCTTTATCCGATTTCGGTGGCACCAGAATCGGTTGAGCCAATTGCGGCTCTTTCACCGTTCGCGTCCATGCCCCGAGGCCCTTGACCTGCCGGTCAATCGTCTTATCCATGTATCGTAAGACAAACGTTTGCGGGAAAATGCCCAACAGTATTGCCAAAACGAACAGGGTGCCGGCGATCATGTTCTCACGCAATGTGGATGGCCTGATTTCGCCACCGTGCGGGCCCTTGTACTCAGCACCCAAATAGACACGTTGGATAGCCCACAAAATATAGCTGGCCGTTAGAATCACGACCGCTGCGGAAATAACTGCAATGATCGTGTCAAAGTTCCACACAGAAAGGACGACAAACACCTCCCCAATAAAACCGCACAATCCGGGCAGCCCGAGTGCGGCGAAAAAGATGCCGATCGACAGAGCCGTATAGACCGGCATTTTTCCGAACAATCCACCAAACTCGTCCAAGTTGCGATGGTGAACACGTTCGTAGATCACGCCCACCATAAAGAACATGCCGGCCGAACTGATCCCGTGAGCGATCATCTGGAACATGGCCCCTTTGACACCCATGATCCAATAGTCCGGGTTGTATAACGTTCCCGCCGTCGCCGACCAAACACCAAGTCCCAGCACAACGTATCCCATGTGACTGACCGAACTGTAGGCAACCATGCGTTTGAAATCGGTCTGCGCCAGGGCGGCAAACGCCCCGTAGACCATGCTGATCACGCCGATCAGACAGACAAGATACATCAGATCATAGCCGCCGTGCGGACAGATCGGGTAGCAGATGCGTATGATCCCGTACCCTCCCATCTTCAATAACACACCGGCAAGAATCATGGAAATGGGCGTTGGTGCCTCGACGTGCGCATCGGGCAACCACGTATGGAAGGGAACTGCCGGCACCTTAATCAGAAAGCCGACGAACAACAACAAGAAAGCCCACCATTGCAGATCCGCACTGAAGACCTCGGTATGCTGCCCCATTGCCCCTAATGCCAACAAATTGAAACTGTGGAGCGGGAAGCCACCGTTCGTGGGATCGTTCTGCAACTTCGCGGTAACGGAAGGCGGGATATGCAAGTCAGCCCAAACAACAGCCGCATCGGCCTTCTTGCCGTACAGGTCAGAGACATCGGCCACCTTGCGCAGGTCGCTAGCGAAATAGAGCATCAAAATGGCAACCAGCATCAGAACGCCGCCGATCAGCGTGTAGATAAAGAACTTGATTGCCGCGTATTCACGTCGAGGTCCTCCCCAAACACCGATCAGAAAATACATCGGCAGCAGCATAACTTCCCAGAAAATGAAGAAGACAAAGAAATCGAGCGTCATGAAGACCCCAAGCATGGCCATTTCCAAAATCAGAAACAGAATGCAATAAGCCTTCACATATTTGTTGATCGACCAACTAGCCGCCATGGCCAGGAAACTGACCAATGTCGTCAATAGAACCAACGGCATGCTGATGCCGTCGACACCCATCGAGTAAAAGATGTCGAAAGAAGGAATCCATGCCAGAGCAAAAGAACTCTGCATCGTTCCCGTCGAGACATCAAAATACGCATCGGATGCGGGGCATAAGAAGACACCCAACGATGCGATGAAGGTAACGGCTGTCGTCACCAGAGCGACGCTTCGCAACAATTTCGCATTGCGATTGGGAAGGCATGCGATAACAAGTGCGCCCAGGGCCGGAAGGAAGACGATCAGGCTGAGCAAGAAAACGTACGCGTTCATTTTGGTGTCCGTTGGAGTCGATGATGATCCAGTGAATGTCGTCTATTTATTGTGTGCTTATCTGGCTCGCGTCAACCTGGCTAAACCAATGCTCAGAAAGCCAATGTTGGTGACCAGAAAAAACTGACAATCAGAAAAATTGCGATCAGTGCGATAGCCAGAAACATGACATACTGTCGAAGGCTGCCTGTCTGAACAACTCGAAGCGATGCACCAATCGAATAGGTCCATCGGCCTACCACGTTAACGACCCCGTCCACAAGGCCCTGATCCACGACACGTTCCCACGTCCGGGCAAACCAGCGGACCGACCATGCCAATCCGTCAATCAGCCCATCAATCCAACGTTGGTCGATGCGGGATACTACGTGTGAAATCTGGTGGAGCGGTTTAACGAACAACACATCGTAAAGCTCGTCAAACCACCATTTGTTAATCAGGAATCGATAAATCAGATTGAATCGACGACGTACGTCGTCTGGGTTCACCACGCCAAAGCCGTATAGGACCGCAGCCAACAGAATGCCGCCAAGCGCCGTGCCGGTTGCGAGCATGGTGACCGGGAACTTGATCGTCCACCACTGCGAGTCCAAATGAGCAATGTGCTCATTGGGCCATGTCATCCCCAACATACTGCTGGTCACCGTGGCCGCCGTCCCTGTCGGGCGAGCCTGCTCCAAGAGCCCTTGAAGGCTCACGGAAACAAAGGGAATGTGCCACGCCACGGCAGTCGCGAAAACAGCCAAAATCACCAGCGGTACATATATCGTCTTCGGTGATTCGTAAGCATGCGAATATCGGTGCTCGTTTCGAGGGCTGCCGGCAAAAGTCATGAACCAAAGGCGAAACATATAGAACGCCGTGATTGCCGCACCACCGGTCGCCGTTACAAAGAACAGACTGCCCAGCCAGCCGGCGTTCGCGCCTCGGAATGAGAACGCCTGTTCCAGAATCATGTCTTTCGAGTAATAGCCGCTGAAACCAATTAAGAAAGGAAGGCAGACGCCTGAGATCGCCAGACAGCCGACCAGCATCGTGTAGGCCGTATAGGGCATCTTCTTTCGAAGCCCTCCCATCTCGGGCATTTCGTTCGTGTGAACCGCATGAATAACCGACCCGGAACACATTAACAACAGGCTCTTGAAAAACGCGTGCGTCACCAGATGCAACATACCGGCCAACCAGCCACCGAGGCCCAAGGCCATCATCATGTAACCCAATTGGCTTATGGTCGAATAGGCAAGAACCCGCTTGATGTCCGTCGCGGTGATTGCAATCGTTGCGGCCATAAAGAGTGTGAATACACCGATTATGGCAATGACAAAAAGAACCTCGGGAGTGAACACCGGATAAAAACGGCCGACTAAATAAACGCCTGCCGCAACCATCGTCGCCGAATGAACGAGTGCGGAGACCGGAGTGGGGCCTTCCATCGCATCGGGCAGCCAGACGTGAAGAGGGAACTGGGCACTCTTGCCCACGCAACCACAGAAGATACCAACGCCGGCGATGATCAACAGCCAGTATCCGTAGGGGGTTTTACCATCACTAATCCGCTCGGATTGTAGTTGCCTGAGACGTTTGTCCAGTTCAGCCGTATCTCCATTCACGGCCGCCTCGGGGTGCTGCCGGGCCCACTTCCCGACCTCGCCACGTGCCGATTGTCGAACCATGCCGATCGGCGTGGCCAGACAATACCCACTCTCCTCAGACCGAACTTGGGTGAAGATCCCCTGCTCGGCCTTTTCAATCGTCCCGTTGCCGCTTGCGTCAACGTCACCGAATGCCAGCGTCCCCAGTCCAGTCCAGAGTGCCATCAACCCGATAATCATCCCGAAGTCGCCGATTCGATTAACGATAAATGCCTTGTTCGCGGCATTCGACGCACTCTTGCGCTCAACATAAAAACCGATCAGGAAGTACGAGCAAATACCGACCAACTCCCAGAAGACGAAGACCATCGCCACATTTCCTGCCAGCAACAGCCCAAGCATGCTGAAACAGAAGAGCGACAAATACATGAAGAAGACCCAGTATCGTCCAGGCCGCTTCAATAGCGAACCGTCCTTCATCGTAACTTCCGGATCCGTGAAAACGCCTTCCTCCTCGTGCATATAGCCCATCGAGTAGAAATGAATGCAGGAGGCGATAATCGACACGACGCAAAACATCACCAGCGTCAACGAATCGATGTAGTAACTGATCGTAAGTCGCAGACGGCCAAACTGCCCCAACAGATAGTAGTCGTCCGTGTAGGCGTGTTTTTTTCCGCCGTGTTCAGCCGATGTGTGCTCAGCCTCCGGACTTTGCGATGCAGCCTCCGGGCTGTGCGATGCAGCCTCCGGGCTGTGCGATGCAACCTCCGGGCTAGGCTCTTGTCCTGGTATGGTTGCCGGAGCCGGTCCGTCCGGTTGATCATGTTGTGCCACGAGTCTCGCATGCACACTCGGCATCTGCCCGGACGCCACATGTTCAGCAGTCTGATGGGAACCGGCCTCCGGCGCGTGGTTAAACAACCAAATACTGAGTGACCAAAACGACAGCAGGCCGGCAGTGACAATCGCGGTTGTCGCGATGTAGCCGCTCCATGACTGTGGCAGCCATCGCCCGATCATCAGCAGGGTGAAGAACGAGGCCAGTGGCAGCAGCACGGCGACGCCCAATAGTATAGGTAGCAGCGAAGTGTCCATCAGCCCTTCAGATCTTCCGCCTTGTCGACGTCAATCGTCGTGTGGTTATTGTAAAAGTTCAGTGCGATTGCCAACGCGACAGCCGCTTCAGCGGCTGCCAAAACAATCACAAACAACGCGATGAGTTGCCCATCGAACCCCAACGTATCGTGACGTAGATACTTACTTCCAAATGCAATAAAATTCAGATTGGCTCCGTTTAACACCAATTCGATTCCGATCAGCACACCAATCGCATTGCGTTTGGTCGCCATGCACAACACACCCGTGACGAACAAAACGGCTCCCACCACCAGGTAATGAGCGACCGTGATCTGTGCCAACAACAGATACATAGGAACACCTTGAACTTTTCTAGCCGGTCCGCGACCGCGGGTTACCCGACGCGCTGCGACGGTAAATTCGAGTACGTGCCATGTAGGCAGCGCCGACGAGTACGACGAGCAAATGCACCGAGATAATAACGAACGGAAGCAGATACCCGGACATACCCCGCCGAGTTACCGGGTCATCCTCATGCAACTTGTCGACACGGACACCGGTCAGCCCGGCTCCCAGAACCGTCGCCGTCTGGACTTCCGCCAGGGGCAGCACCGCCTCATCTCTGGGTGTTCGCCACGACTCCACACGCAGCGCCGCAGTGAGCAGCAGCACGAGCAGCAAGCCGCCGACAATCAGCGAAACGACCCACCCACCTCGCGGAATGCGGAGCGAACTGAAGTTGGCGTTGGCAGTCAGCATGACACCAAAAGCCAGTAGCACCACCGTGCCACCAACGTAGATCATCAACTGCATCGCACCGACAAACGGAGCACCCGCGAGGAAGAACAGGCCGGCACACGATCCAAGTGACAAAGTAAGGTAAAACGCCATATGCACGATATTGTCACTAAACAAGACGCCGACTGCGAATCCACATGTGAGCAACGCAAATAACAGGAAAAAGAGAGAGTACCAATCGAGGGTCGCCAACAGCATCATCCCTCACCTCCTTCCTGTTCCAATGGGCGGACTACGATATCAGTAACTGGCATGTCGGTAGCTGGGCCGGAAACGCCCACAAGATTCTCTCGGCCCGCATTCTTCGCTTGCTGCAACACCCACTGCTCGCGGACCCCCGCCTTGCCGGCCGGAGTAACCGGCACCAGATCGTTCGGCGAAGGCCAGGCAAGCGTCTGCCACATCAGGGCCCCCACAAAACAGATGGCAGCGAGCGGAACACAGTATTTCAAACAGACCGTAATCACCTGGTCGATTCGCAATCGAGGCAGCGTCCATCGGACCCACATCATCACGGTTACGCCCAACACGGCCTTGGCCAGGAAATTGACACAGCCGGCAAGGTTTGCCAGGTACCCGGTCAGACGCCACGTCGTCTCACTCTGCTGGTAGGCCCAGCCAATACAATGAAAAATCGGCAACGGACCATTCCAGCCACCAAAAAATAGAATCGCCGCCAAACCACTGACCAACAACATCGACGAATACTCCGCCATGAAGAAGAAACTCCATCGCAAGCCCGAGTATTCAGTCAGGAATCCCGCCACCAATTCGCTTTCAGCTTCCGGCAAATCGAAAGGCGACCGGTTCACACTGGCAACCGTACACGTGAAGTAGACCCAGAAAATGACGAACGTGAATGGATCGTGGAAGACAAGCCAATTCGTAAACAGGCCGGCCTGCTTCTCGCCGATCGCCACGAGATCCATCGTCCCACACAGGAATACCGGCACAACAGCACACATCGCCAGTGGCACTTCATAGCTGACAACCTGAGCCGCCTGCCTTATCGCACCAAACAAGGACCACTTGGACCCTGATGCATAGCCGCCAAGAATGACACCGAACACCTCCAAGCCAAGTACGGCAAGGATGAAAAAAAGCCCCATGGTCATCGGAGCGATCACCCAACCGTCTGCAAAGGGCAATGCCAAGTAGGCCGAAAAACTGGCGGCAAAACTGACATACGGAGCAAGACGAAAAAGAATTACTTGGGCATCTTTCGGAGCCAAATCCTCTTTCGTAAGCAACTTCATTCCATCGGCCAGCGTCTGAAACCAACCGAACTTGCCGCCGACGCGATTCGGTCCCCAGCGATCCTGGATACGTCCCGATATTTTCCGCTCCATCCAGATGAACAACAGCGCGGCAACGCCAATCAATGCAACTATCAAGACGCATTGAATCAACGCAGCCAGCGTGTAGCCAACTGGTGCGGAAAGCGACAACCTGTCAACAAAAAACTCGGCCACAATTCAACGTCCTGAATACCCTCGTCTATCGCATCGTACGTAGCACCACCGCCGACGTCGGATACGACATACCAGCCTAAAATCGAAACCGAATGAACGAAGATCTTCCGAGCTTGTCCAACCGGAACCTGAAAACCGACCCGAACGCGACCGGGCCACAACCAAAGCGGGAAGCGTGCCCATTTCGGGGCCGCACCCATCGATCACTCACTCACAAAACCCACGAGGACGGCATCGACATGCCGCGGACCGTGTTTCTAACGATCAATCTCCCCTAACACAACGTCCAATGAACCAATCACGGCGGGTACATCCGCGATCAAACAATTCTGACACAGTATCGGCACGATCGAAAGATTGCAGAATGAGCTACTGCGAATCCGAACTCGCCAAGGAATAGCCGATCCATCACTGATGAGATGGAAGCCCATTTGCCCCTTGGGAGCCTCCGTCTCCAAATAGATCTCGCCCTTCGGAAGACGCTGGGTCATCTTCACCGGCACACCACAATCTCCTGGTGCCTGCCGATACCGTTCGATCCCCTGCCGCACAAGGTCAATTGACTGCACAACCTCCAACATGCGAACATAAAATCGGTGCCAACAATCGCCAATCACCGCCTCCGGCGGCACTGGCGGATAGTCGTGGTCTTTCGGATAATGACCATCTTTTCGCACGATAACCTGATACGTGTAACCTTGGTACATGCGAGTACAATAGAGCTCACCATCGCGACGCAAGTCGAAATCGACCCCACTGCCCCGAAGCACGGGCCCGCTGCAACCGTAACCGATGGCATCTTCAGCCGACAAGACACCGATCGCCGCGGTCCGCTTGATGAAAATCTGATTGGATGTCAACAATGCGTGGTAGTCCGCAATGACCGGCTCGAGTTCGGTTAAGAACTGCTCGCACTTCTCCAGCCAACCCGGCGGCAAATCAGCCATGACTCCGCCAGGCAGCATGTAGCTGTAGGTCAATCTGGCACCACACACGTCTTCGAATAAATTCAGAATCTTCTCGCGCTCGCGAAACGCGTACAGGAAAGGAGTGAACGACCCCAAATCCAGCCCATACGTCCCCATGGCCACCAAGTGACTGGCGATTCGCCCTAACTCAGCAACCAGCACTCTGATGTGCCCAACTTTTTCAGACACTTCGAGTCCAAGCAACTT
This sequence comes from Planctomycetota bacterium, assembly GCA_024274855.1. Taxonomy (GTDB): domain Bacteria; phylum Planctomycetota; class Planctomycetia; order Pirellulales; family Pirellulaceae; genus JAJSAJ01. The sequence continues at coordinate 15,937 of JAJSAJ010000784.1, forward strand.
CTCGACAGCCAAAGCCCAACCGAGATTCATGTTCATCCCGGCCAGATAGTCAAGCCGATCGGTATAAGGAACCCATTGGCGCGGCGACAGATTCTCACCGATCTTCTCGGCGCATCGGTGCAAGTAACCAATTTGCGGCTCGGCTCGAAAAACGATCTCGCCATCGGTCCGCAACACGACCCGCAACACGCCGTGCGTGCTCGGATGCTGCGGTCCCATGTTGATCAGCATCTCTTCCGTTCGAACGTCGAACTCCAGGATGCGTGAATCATCGGCCGTCGTCATGCGATCTATTCCTAGGAGGGGTTGCCTCGATTTATCCACTCAATGAACAACAACTTGTAACACGTCGAGCCACATAGACACCGCGACTATGCCCGAATACCGTGATACTCACTCGGCATTTCATAGTCTTTCCGCAACGGATATCCGTCCCAGTCTTCCGGCAGCAGAATACGATGCAAGCCAGGGTGCCCCACAAATCGGATCCCCATCAGGTCATAAACCTCGCGCTCATGCCAATTGGCCGTCGGCCAAATAGCGACAACACTGGGCACCTCCGGCAACTGGCCCTCCTGATCATCTTTCCATCGCGGCAACACCACCTTAAGGGTCAGTGAATGGCGTTTCTTGATGCTCGACAAATGATAGACGACCTCGATATGCGGCTCCCAATCCGTCTTTGCCGCCTTCTTCGGATCAATCTGAAGATAGTCAACTCCGGAAACCAGATTCAACACATTGAATCGCATCTCCGCGTCATCTCTCAAAAAACGACAGACTTCGACTAGCACATCGGGAGCCAGTTCGATCCAGGGATCAACCGCTTCCAAACTGGACCCGGTAATACCGCGACCAAACCGCTCCGTCAAACGCCGAAACCAATCTTGATGCTGTGTCATGATCGTCTGCCACATTGTTTGCGCAAAGCACTGTTACGACAACGCCCCGGAGCGTTCACTCTGGTGCCCCCGTGACAAGGCCTGCTCCAAATCCAACTCGGTCGAACTCGCCACACGCGCCGGCACCGCCGACCCGGCCTCGGTCTGCACGGTCCGAACCCACTCTAAATCGCCCCGATTCCAGACGTAGGCAAATCCGATCATCAGCACGACGAAAAAGACGCCGATATCAACCAACGTCAGAAACGCCAACTGGCGAGATCCCTTTTGTATGATTTCACTACTCCGAACCAACGGATCCGCGGACGGATCGATCGCCCCACGCAGTGACTCGGGAATACTCATCGGAACTGTCGGCGCTCGCACGCCCAGCTCGCGGTAAACACCGGTTGCCATCGGCGTCAGCTGCACATCGTCGCCGACCCGTTGAACAACTTCGTGGCCGGGCCCGGTGACGGCCAATTCCGTTGCCTTGCCAAACACGGTAGCCCAAGGAAAAAAGAAGGCGACTTCAACATCGAAAATGAGAAACACCAAAGCGACAACATAGAATCGAAGATCGAACTGCACGTAACCGCGGCCAATAGCCGGCTCACCACACTCGTAGGTCTCCAGCTTGGTGGCCTCCGGGTTATTTGGCCGCACAAATCTCCCCAACACCAAGTTGACCAAAAGAAACAGAAGGCCAACCGTGATGAAAAGCGCCAAATAGGCAACTAGTGCCAACGATGACGACGCCGCGTCGGGCATGACGAACTCGCTGCTTGCCAGGAGAGAACAGAAAACCACCGGATCAGACAATGAAACCGTGTATTGTAGGACCGATGCGAGGCTTTGCAAGGCGTCAGCTTCGATCCGTTCCCCCCGGGCCTTCCCGCGGGATGCCTGCCCTGATGCCGACACTTGCTTTGACATGCAAGTGCCAACCGTCTCCTCAGTCCGGACGCGACGACCAGCCCCTTAACATCCGGCTCACAAAACGTCACCCATACGATGTAAAACCACGCGGCGCATCGCCAAGATGAAAGAAGCCACATGCCGAGAACGGCCGCTCTCGCGAGAAATAATCAAGCTTCTCGAAAAACGTCGCCGTCTAACGCTAGGAAGGGAGCCAGCAGGTGAGTGTGCCGACGGAGATGATTCCATGTCCGGGAAGACGGCCTTGTCCAGGAAGACGGCCTTGAATGCAACAAAGCACCAAGCTTCGCCGCAAAATCCGAAATCGTCGCCTTGCGCTCCGCGAAATGGCCGGAGATGGGCAGTGGTCGTTCGCTGGGCCAACGGCTGGACAAGGCTCCCGCCGAGCCGGTGAAAAGTGTCGACTCAGGGTGACGTTACGGCTCATCAGAAGCTTCGCCGTCCCGTGTGCTGGACCACGGTACGGATCAAGGCCCCAGAGCTGCCTCTACTTTCCCCCGGGAAAGAACCTTTTGAGACAAAGGCTAGGATGGACAGTCACCAACGGCTGCAATCGCCAACGGCTGCCGCCCGCGAAACCCCGCGTCCAATTCATGCCAGAACGCCACTTCGGGCTCGTCGAACTGCCAACATAAGTAAACAAGTCGGCCGTCGAGCATGGCAGGAAAATCAACCAACCCCTCAAGACTGCCTTTCGGTTCCACGCCCAACTCGCGAAGCTCTTCCACGAACTCATGCAACCGGCGGCGATCCTTGGCCAATTCGTCCTCAATCTGAGCCAGTTCCTCGTCGTACGGATCGCCACTGCTCATGGCACGGCCGGCCTTGAGATGCTCCACACGTTGATGCCGCTCGACTACCTCGCGTGCCAATCGCACCAAGTCGCGCGTGATCGCTCGAATCAACGGAAGTCGAGCGTTCGCTTCCGCAACAGTGAATATCCGACTCGGTTTATGCGTTTCCATTGCCATGGACTCTGGTTCCATTTTCATTGTCTTACGTAAAGTCATTGTCTGACGTAACGAATTATTCCGCGGCTTCTTGCCGGTTACCTTGTCTCGTAAACCGCCTCGCTCAGCGACTCGGCCTCGACCGTACCCCCGTGCCGCAAAGAGACGCCTGCGGAATCACAACAAGCAAGACAGTGCGACCGCCCCAATACATGCTCAACACGCACTGCACATCTATTATACTCAGTGAATCCAAATCGGCGAAAACTCTTTCAGATACGGCCAGCCCCCCCCCCACTCTCAGTAGACGCAGGCTACTGATTCGGGCCACCATGCACGGGCTGAACCACTAGCTTGGATTCGGCAACCACGGTCGGATTCAACGTGGCCGCACCCCACGCAATGTCCAGCGGCAAACGGGCAAAATCGACAATGCAACCGTCACGACTGTATGTGCTCAAATCATGAGTCGAACCCATGAAAATGCAATCGACTGGACACGGCTCGACACACATCGCACAGAACATGCATTTTGAGTAATCGACCGTGTAGCTGGTGATTCGAAATCCCTTGCCGCCCGAGACACGCTCTCGGCCAATATAGATGCAGTCAACCGGACAGGCCTTCGCGCATCGCTCGCAGGCAATACAGGTCGTCAAATCATAGCGATGAAACCCTCGGTACCGCGTGGAGACTTCAAGCGGTTTCTCCGGATACAAATACTGCTCGACAAACGCCCCACGGTAAGAACGATAGGTCGCCAGCCAGTTACGCAGGGTCACCCAGAGTCCGTAGACCACGGTCGCCACGGTCGCATAGATAGTTCGAAGCCACTCCAACATAGAAACCACTTCCCCCAAGACGCGGATACGGGTCGCCGAAGACCTGAACTTCCAAACGCGCCGGACGTGCTGAAATACCGAAAGAAGGGCTGATACAACCAGCGGATTACTAAAAATTGCCTGCCTGTCAATGTGAATTATAGAGAGGGTCCAATGGGCCGCAACCAGGGCAACACCACCAGGGCAACACCACCTCGGCTTCGGACAAACTCGAAGCGCGACGGCAGACTGCCACGGCAAGATACCCCTTCCAAAACTCATAGTCGTTCACGGGGTTTTCGTCTGCCATCGCGTTAGCACCGGAGTTTTCCCCGATTTCCCACACGCCCGATTTATCCTTACGTCATTTGGCATTACTCATTTATCATCGAGAGAGGCAGCGCAGTGGGGGCATACTCTTTCCACTGACAAATGACAAATGACAAATGACAAATGATAGATAAATCCCCCTCCACGCACTCTCGCCGTGAACGGGTACCAAAACTCTTTGCGCAGCCCCTACCGTCCCCGGAGATTAGAATCGAGTCAGACACTGGTTTCGAGCATCCTTTGGCACGGCAAATAATGCCCGTCCGTCGACGATTTTTTGGGCCCGAAGTTCATAGCCGTGTTGCCGATGCTGCTCCAGTAGATTGCTGCGATCTACTCATTGCGTAGCCAACACCGCTCCGATGCGGCTGGCAGAACGTAGCATGATTCCGGCTTGCCGCTACGTGCCGAGTGTCCAGGGTCGTCGAAAATTCCATGCGATTCGGGCCTTTTTTCTGAACGTCCCCTCAAGCTGCCTGATGAGTGTTTTCAATGATCGTATGCCATGTAGGCTTACGATGCAGTCCAGCGGCGGCAACCGAATTCACTGCCCACGCTAAGTCATTACATATTAACGGGTTACAAAACCAGGAAATGGCAACAAGTACGACCCGGAAGTTGTTATAAACAGATTACCCCCACACGCAATCCTGGAGACACAACCTACTAATATGAAAGAGCTTAGATGACAATCTGCCGATCAACTTCTGCTGATTGTGTGGATCCGACCGATCAACGAAGCCATACCGATCATGCACGCAAAGTCCACACAATTCGTGGGAAAAAGGTCGTTCAACGGCCGGGTTTGCTTGACTCTGCAAAACAAGCACGTAGAGTGAAAAGAAGGAACATTCTTTGCACCCCATAGCGCACGGAGCCGAGAGGTCGGTGCAACGGGGTGGAACAGGCAAACGTAGGGACGCGCAGGAAAGGAACCATGGGCGTCTAGGTGGTGGAGTTTTCATCGCCGAAACATCAAAGGAATGGCATTATGTTAGTGCTTTCGCGCAAGAAGAACGAGAGTATCGTTATCAACAACGACATCACCATTGTCGTCGTCGAAATTCGTGGGGACAAAGTGCGTCTTGGGGTGGAAGCTCCAAAGGAGATCCCCGTGCACCGACGCGAGGTGTATGAGGCGATTCGACGCAGTGAACTGGCCCAGGACAAGGCCAACGAAGCAGAAACGACCGAGTCGTAACATGCTGTTCATGCAGCGATGCTTCCGTGATTGCCCCGCCAGCTAGTAGTTCATGCAGCCTGAAATTAACACGGTGATGCGATGCGTTTGCTCGCTCATTGGTGGCTTGCAACTTCTTGACTTGCGTCTGTCCCCTTGACGACATCACAATGGGCCAAGTATATAGTTGCATAAGTTTTCGATGTGCAATGATTGTTGGCCCCATCGTCTAGCGGTCTAGGACTCCGGCCTTTCACGCCGGCAACACGGGTTCGAGTCCCGTTGGGGTCATTTCCTCGCCTTGTTGCTCATCGAAGCCCCCCCTTCCTCGCCGAGCCCGCAGGCAATGGCAGCGGCACGTGGCTTTCCTTGCGGAAATTCGCCTCGACTTTCTCGTCAATTTCCAAAACGAAACTCCACCTGCTGTACGTCTGCCCGTCCGGGTTGGCACCGCTCCGCTGGCGCAACAAGATGTCACCTCTGCGGCCCTCTTCTACTCCTGCCAGTATCCAGCACCCGCGAGAAATTAGCCACGTCGCCGCTCCGCTATCGCTGGCCATTCTCATACCAAGACGTCCACCGGCCCACCTCCTTTCCGACATCGTATCGACCTTCCGCAGTTCGGGACTCCCTTGCCGCGGGCAGGCAATGATCGTTAGCTGGGCCGACGGGAGGGCGAGGCTCCCGCCGAGCCGGCGAAAAGTGTCGACGCTGGTTGACGTTACGGCTCAGCAGGAGCTTCGCCCTCCCGTGTGGTGGACCACGTTACAATCAAGGCCCGCAGGCAGAATCGACAATGGAAAATAGCGTAAGTGAAGACTTCTTCACGTCCGCCCCCCAGGGGGCGCGGGCGATCAGCCGAAACGCTAGAATTGTTCTGGAATGGTCGATTCAGGATCCAATCGTGCCGCTCCAAACCCAAGCGGCCAACAGTGAAGGTGGAAAGGAACAGGGACATGATGGCGAGAACTCTGAGCACATTTGGCAGTTTCGGTGCGATAGTCTGGGTGATGATGGCGGCCGCCGTTGTGGCTGGTGAATCTCAAGAGCCTCCCGTGCGAAGTGAGATTGCGGCCAAGTACAAGTGGAATCTGAACGACCTGTATCCGTCAGTCAATGCGTGGAATGGTCACTACCGAAGCTTGGACACGATGGTCGAGAAGTTCGCGAGTCTGCGGGGAACGACCGGAAAATCGCCCGCTCAACTGTTGCTGGTTCTCAAGATGAGAGATGCATTAAACGTCCAGCTCGATAAGCTCTACGCGTACACATCCCTGAAGTTTGATCAGGATATGAAACAATCGAACAACCAGGCGTTACGTGATCGAGCTCAAACACTGATCAACAAGTACGGCGAAAACAGCGCCTGGTTAGAGCCCGAGTTGACCAAGTTGCCGCAAGACAAACTCGACCAATGGCTGCAACGCGATGACCTGGCAATCTATCGACATTTCTTCGACAACTTATTCCGGATGCTGAAACACATCCTGTCGCCGCGAGAAGAAGAGTTGCTGGCCATGGCATCGAAGGCGACCCACGCGTCAGCCAACACCCTTAGCCTGCTGACCAACACCGAACTGAAGTTAAATACAATCCGAGACGAGTCCGGAAAGGACATCACGGTCACTGTTCCCGTTTTCTACGATCTGATTTATTCAAAAGAGCGACGCGTACGACGGGACCTCTACTTGGCATTCCACGGTAGCTACCTGGCCGTGGAGAACTCGCTTGCGTCCACACTCGAGGGTGTGACCCAGCGAGACTGGTTCTTCGCCAAGGCGAGAGGCTACACAAGTTGTCTCGAGGCCGCTCTCGACCGGGAGAACTTGCCGGTTTCCGTCTATCACAATCTGATCGACACGGTCAACAAGCACTTGCCGCTGCTGCACCGCTACACGGCATTGAGAAAACGGATCCTGAAACTGGACGAAGTTCATCCGTACGATCTCTACGTCAACTTGGTCGATGTACCCGAGCAGCGTTACACGTACGAGCAGGCGACCGAGTTAATTGTAAAGAGTTTGAAACCGATGGGGCCGGAATACGTCCGTGCTTTGCAGAAGGGCTTTGCGTCCCGCTGGATCGATGTTTTTGAAAACAGGGGAAAACGAAGTGGTGCTTACTGTGGCGGGGCTTACCTGGTTCATCCGTACGTTCTCTTGA
>JAJSAJ010000785.1 GCA_024274855.1 Planctomycetota bacterium
CTAGGAGTCTGTCGGACTTCGCGTAACCGTAATTCGGCGGTTCGGCTGGTGTTGCGAGCGGCGGGACGAGTGGGTTGTGGAGCGCGGCGTCCGAATCTGAGATTTCTACGTTCGGTTTGACCGGAGTCGTCGGAAAGACGTCGTTTGCGCAGGTGCGGCGGACTTCCCCATGCCTTTTCAGGCTGCTTGCAGTACCCAGAGCCTTTTCACGTTGTACGCCAAGCACACGAGGTTCCACTCGCCACGTACTTTCTCGACGCCGCGAAGCAAAGTCTGTCGATAGCCCATGACGTGTTTGATAATGCCGAACACCGGCTCGACCGTTTGCTTGCGCTTGGCGTAGAGCTTCTTGCCGGCCTCAGTTTTCAGCTTTCGCTGCATGGCGAGAAGGCGAGGGTCTTTGACTTTGCGCCCCGGCTTATCTGTGGCTGACTTCGGACGGTAGTCGTAGCGCCTCTTGGTATTGCCATCATCACGACCGACGGCCACATACAGATCGTGGCCTCGCGCCTCCAATCGTTCGATGGCGTCTGCGTTCACTTAGCCCGCGTCCGCCAGCGTTTTGTCAACTTGGCCGATCGACTCAGGCACGTTGTGGACAGCCGGCTCAAGTTCGTTTGAATCGCTGGCTGATTGAGATACGTGATTGGAGAGGACTAACTGAGAAACATCGGCATCGACGGCAACTTGGGCGTTGTAGGATTGAGTGAAACCTTCGCGGGTGTTCTTACGCATCAGGCGACTATCCACGTCGGTCAGGTTGGCCTGCTCGCGATCTTCGGGGGTGTCTTTGGGGGGCTGAATCTTGCGGTCCCTGGTCTTGCAGCTTTGCTGCTTGACTTTGCGGGCTTTCTCCTGAAGCTCGACCTGCTTGGCAACGGCCCGCGCCTTCGCCCGGTCTTCAAGGTCCGCCCGTGCCTGCTGCATCTTCGCACGCAAACGTTGGCGGCGGGCGATCTCGGCGGGCAGTGACTGCCCGTCATCATCGTCACGACGATCGGTCTGCTCAGCCTCATCCATCAACAACTGGATGTCCTTTTCCAACTGGCGATCCAGTTCGCCGGCCCGATCGTAGCGAACGTTTTTGTCCTTGGACGCATTGGCTTTGATGTGCGTGCCATCGACACTGATCGTTCCGACTTTCAGCACGCGCATCGATCGAGCCAGGTGAAGCACCTGGAGGAACGCCTCGCTCATCACTTGGAAGTTCGCGCGGCGGAAGGCACAGATCGTGTCATGGTCCGGGTGCGTATCCGCCGTCAGAAAGCGGACCGCGATGTCGCGGTACGTCGCCCGCTGAATCCGACGCGACGAAAAGATTCCGTTCGCGTAGCAGTAGATCAGCAGGGTCAGCATCATCTTCGGCGGATACTGCTCGGACCCGCTGCCGTGGCGATTGACCCGCAGGCTGGGGAGGGGCATCCCCGCTACGGCCTCAATGACGAAGTGAACCATGTCATCCTCTGGAATCCAATCGCGAAGATCCGGCGGGAGTAACATGGGCGTATTACGATCGACATTCACAAATCGAGTGGACATGCTGGCAGGCTAACCGATCCGCCCGAAAAACACACGGAAGAAGTCCGACAGACTCCTAG
>JAJSAJ010000786.1 GCA_024274855.1 Planctomycetota bacterium
CTTGGCCGGAATATCGAGCGCGGCGTTGACGTATTTTGGGGGACAATTTGCGCCGCCTGGTGGATTCGATCTCGGCTATACTGTACAGATGGCTACTCTTGGGGGAATTACTAATGTCTTGCAGGGTGGGAAGTTTGGGCACGGGTTCAGGTCGTCGGTAATTGGGTCGTTGGTCGGTGCGACGGCTAACAAAGCAGCCGGCGGGTTGAAGGATTTTGGAAGGACAGTAGTCCGAATAGTCGCCGGTGGGACCGCCTCTGAGCTAACGGGCGGTAAATTCGCAAATGGGGCGCTGGGCGCAGTGTTTGCGATAACTGTGGAGTCGGCTTTCGTCCCATCAAATACGACACCCAGCAGCGATTCGTTTACCGACATGACTCCTGAGGAAAAAGAAGAATGGCGTCGGACGTCCGCGATAATTGAGGCCAAAATCGATGATCTGTACGAGAGCGGAGATCTCAGTGATAGTCATCAATTTGATGGTGCGAACGCGGCAGCCAAGTTCATACTGGACGCAGTTGGCCCAATTTCTGAAGAACACGGTCTGGAAGTTGGGGGCTACTTGTACGAAAACTCAAGTACGAACAAGTGGAGGTATTCACGCCCGTTCGTAGGACTGAGTGGCTCCGTTCCTCAAATGATGATTCCGCCACCGGGGGCTAGCGGTGGTTATCACACTCACCCCAATCGGAATGTCGCTGTGTTTAGTGTTGAGGATACTGGCTGGGCCAACACGCTAGGAAAACCACTATATGCGTGGGCAAACAGTTTCACGGTGGTTTGTAATCCCGGGACCGCATCCTGCAACTACGACATCGCGAAAGCGATGGGATATTTCAGCACGAATCGCGGGCGGCAAGGGGTGCCAGTGCAATGAGAATGACGAAACAGATTCATACAGTATTCGTATTGGCGTTTTTTTTGTTATTCGGGTGCGCGGGTACAAACTTCAGCCGCCTAAGTTCATTTGAGAGGGCGGAAGAGATTGCCGGAAACTGTCTAGACTCCCTTGCTAAACTAGTTGATATGTACTCGATAGCCGCACAAGCTGAATCGCCACTGATTCTAGACGTATTGGCCCTCCAGAATAGTAATTTCGATGTCGTATACATATCACCTGTCGGCGTTATTCCAGATGGCCCGTACTGGCGCTGCGAAATGTCGAAGTTGGATGCAGAGACCGATAGAGTCGAGATTGGAAAAGGACCAGGAGGCCCTATGATTGTAGACGTTCGCTCCTCATCGGGCCCGGCTGTGAATTTCGAGCAAATTGTTGTTCGGCGGAAGTACACTTTTCGGTTGGAGCAAAGATTCCGATTGGTGAGTACGCAGCAAAAGGATGATACTTATTAAGTTGATTTTCCTAATACTGATCCAGGTATTGACAAATTAATCACTCAGCCGTGGCCAATTCGACCACAAATCGCTTTTCATGCTGTAGCGCAATTCCAAGACGAAATGCACGCGATCGGAAAAACCGATAGTTCTTGGCCGAAACAAGGTGACGGCCAAGATTGAATAAATCGTAAACGGCAGCATGCACTGTCAGGAATCGCTGGGCTTGTTGCATTGACCTAAATCGACGCATGCCTCGTTCTCGAAATCGCGTTGGCTGATGCGAAAGTTCTGCCCTGTTATTGGCATACTGCGATGTATCATGAATCGTTTCGGGAATCAGTTCAGGATGTGCGACGCCGTAGCTTCTCAACTTGTCCGTTTGAACCGCCCCGGGTTTACCGGAGACTCCATTTCTTGAGAGGATGGAGTGATGAGCAAAGCAAACAGATATTCCCCGGAAGTGCGGGAGCGAGCGGTGCGCATGGTTTTCGAACACGAGCGAGAGTATTCCTCGCAGTGGTCGGCGATGTGTTCCATAGCAAAGAAGATTGGTTGTACGCCAGAGACTCTGCGTAGTTGGGTGCGGCGTGCTGAGACGGATCAAGGTCGACGCAGTGGTCAGACCACAGAAGATCGTGAGCGACTCAAGGCCTTGGAGAAAGAGAACCGGGAGCTGAAGCGCGCCAATGAGATATTGCGCACGGCCTCGGCTTTTTTCGCCCAGGCGGAGCTCGACCGCCGACTGAAGTGATGGTCACCTATATAGACGGTCATAAAGATCGATTCGGGGTCGAGCCGATCTGTGCAGTATTGCCGATCGCCCCGTCGACGTACTACGGGCACAAAGTGTTGCAGCGCGACCCGGATCGTCGTTCGGAACGGGCGCGGGTCGATGCCTGGCTGAAAGGCGAGATAGAACGTGTGTGGGAAGACAACTACCGTGTCTACGGAGTCCGCAAGGTCTGGCGCCAGTTGAAGCGCGAAGGCGTTGTCGTCGCACGCTGTACTGTGGCTCGATTGATGCGAGAGCTGGGCTTACAGGGCGTGGTACGCGGTCGTCGCATCAAGACGACGTTGCCGGACGATACCTCGGAGCGGCCACTGGATCGCGTCAATCGAGACTTTACGGTATTGCGGCCGAATGCTTTGTGGGTTGCCGATCTGACGTACGTCGCGACCTGGCGGGGGTTTGTCTACGTGGCCTTTGTGATCGATGCTTTTGCACGCCGGATTGTCGGCTGGCGAGTGTCGACTTCACTGCGCTCCGATCTTGCGGTGGATGCCCTGGAGCAAGCGCTGTATGCGCGGTCGGTGAACGGCCAGCACGGCCTGATTCATCACAGCGACCGCGGTGTTCAGTATCTGTCCATTCGTTACGCCGAACGATTGGCTGATGCCGGTATTGATTCGTCAGTTGGCAGTGTCGGCGACTCTTACGACAATGCTCTGGCGGAGACCATCAACGGCTTGTACAAGACCGAGGTCATCCGTCAGCAGGGTCCGTGGAAAAATATCGAGGATGTTGAGTTCGCAACATTGACCTGGGTGGACTGGTTCAACAACCGGCGTATTTTCGAACCGATTGGCAACGTGCCACCGGCTGAAAAGGAAATCGAGTATTATCAACAATTGGAAGGGTCAGCCATGGCGGCATGACTCAAACTAATGAGTCTCCGGAATTCCCGGGGCGATTCA
>JAJSAJ010000787.1 GCA_024274855.1 Planctomycetota bacterium
GATTCACCCATGGGACAAGCCCATGGGGGTCTGTACGCAGCGATCCTCCTTAGCTGCGAGACTGATTCACCCATGCGACAAGCCCATGGGGGTCTGTACGCGGCGATCTCCTTAGCGGCGAGACTGATTCACCCATGGGACGAGCCCATGGGGGTCTGTACGCAGCGATCCTCCTTAGCTGCGAGACGGACAGACTCGCATGAGAACGCTCGCTTGAGGCTTCGCTCTGGATTAGTGAAGATAAGTGGTGATTAGTGTTCTAATCTTCCTCCCGTTCCGCCGGTAGGGTGCAGGCAAGAGCATCGGGTGCTCGGTGACCAAACGGACGAACGATCGGCACGCATCACCGGCGGGCGTGCGGCGATTGAGACACGGCAGCAGAGAGATGGGGTCGCCGAGAAAGCATTTTTTTGGCCCGGAAGCAAGCTGATGCTGTACGCGAGCGGAAATCCGCTCATTTCGACGCGGGCTCTTTTTTCTCTGCCGGATGGCGCAAGCGAATGCTGCGAATGGCCACTTTGGACGCTTGCCGAACGGCGGGGTTCTTACTGCGTAAGCCCGTGCGGAGAGTCGCCATGGACTTCTCGGTACCAAGCTCGCCCAACAGTGTAACCGCAGCCATACAGACTTCCGAATCGTTGGTCGGCGCAATCGCGATCAACGCATCCTCCGCCAGCGGCCCCATTGAGCGCAGGCACTGGCGCGCCGCGTCCTTGTCGAAAAAGTCAGCGATTTTTCGCGAGACAGCCATGGCGGCGCGCGGGTCTTTCAGTTGTCCAAGTGCCGCATAGACATCTCTGCTGACCATGCGTGAGCGAGGGTCATTGATCATCTCGATCAACCGATCGACACTGTCTGAATTGCCCCAGGTTCCGAGTGCGCGCACCGCTTCTTTTTGCGAAAACGGATCACTCTCTCTCACAATCTGGTTCAGCAGCTTTGTCACCTCGTCGCGTCGCGTCTTGGGCTCGACACTCTTCGGATCGAGCCTCGCGATCTCCTTAATGGCATTCCGTTTCGCGAACCCACGATCTTCACCCAGCTTGGCGATAAGCTGATCAATCGTATCGCCTTCGTTGGCGGGTTTGGCCGACGGTGCTGATCCAGTGGGAAACCCGGCCCCCATACCTCGACCGGACCCGGGGTGCCGCGATGGGCGCCTCGGAAAATTGGTCGGCATCGTGGGCTGTGATGGTCTTGGCCGATTCCCCGCCACGCTACCCAGATCGGGCAGGTTACCCGGCGTGGGCGTCTGTCTGGACGGTGGCGACGGCGAGGGCTTCTGCACGCCGGAGAACTGGGCAAGCCATTCGATAGCGAGTGGAATTCCCGTGGAAATCATCGGATCATAATGATCACCTCGCGGCACAGTAACCAACTTTACTTGCTTCCCCGCTCCCTGAAGTCGGGCCGCCATGTCGGTTGACTGCCGAACCGACACAACCGAGTCGTCGAGAGCGTGAAACAGGAAAACCGGACATTTCAGCCCATCTGCACTGGCACTTGGCGATGCCATCTTCAGCAAGTCGTCAAAGCCACTGATGGCGCGCCGGAGGAGTCGCACGTGATCGGGGGACTCGACTTCCATGTCACAAATCGGAGCAAAGGCAACACACGCTTTGATGCGTCGGTCATTGCAAGCCAACAATAACGCCTGGATGGCTGCCGAACTGTGACCGGCCGTATAGAGTCGGGCTGGATCAATTTCAGGAACCTTGGCCAACGTAAACTCGATGGCATTGCGAGCGTTGATCATACCGGCTTTCGATGCCCAGTACTTCTCCAATGCATTCATGTACTGCTGATCGGTTGCCTTGTCACCCTCCCGAAGATACCCATCGATTTCATAGGCCACAACGGCATAGCCGGCTTTGACATACGGCAGATGCTCGGGACGATCGCCGTCACCCAGTTCCATCCCGGTGAACGGAAATGCCCCGGCGCCGACAATGATCACACACGGCAAGGAGTGGTCGGCGTGCCGGCCCGGAGGCGTATAGACCCAGATTCGGCTGGCGCCACCCGGTTGATTCGCCGGAACGGGCAGTCGAACTTCACGAAAATCAACGCCTGGAGAAAGGCTGCGAGATGCTGGAAGATCGGGAAGCGTCGGAAGTGGCTCGTTCTTGACGGCTGCCGACCGAGGCAGATTGGTCTTGGGCGACCAATTCGGCGTCACGGCAATCCAAAGCATGGGAAGCGCAAGTGCGACAAGCGAGTAGGCAACGGCGGTCGGCCGAAAAAAACCGAATCGAATGATCAAGAAGATCATGCCAACGAGCAAACCAAGAAGGACGCCGACCACGATTATCACGCCGACGATTGCTCCGGCCAATGCTCCGGCTCGGTCATTATCCAGTTGTCCGCGCCGTCCCATCCTCCCAAGGATGCGCAACGTAAAGTACGCAATCGCCAACAAACCGCCTCCGGACAGCGAGGCGATCTTCCCCACCATCTTGCCGCTCTGTTTCTTGCGTAGCTTCTTCTTGGTTGGCGGAAAGGCCACGCCAATTCCCGCGATCACCAAACCTGTCACCAGAAAGAGCATTCCCCCCAGCACGTGCCCGGCAACCATGGCCAACACCAGCGAAACAAACGAGACGCCAACAACCACCATGCTCGGCCAACTGCGAGCCAACGGATTCTCTCCACTTCCGGCTGTCGCCCCAAATCTCGTTTTCTGGACCGGAACGCCAAAGTTTCGTGACGAAACTCGCCCGGGAGTCCGGGTCGGGTTCAGTGGGTTCACCCCGGTCGAAAACGGGTTCGCCCCAGACGCGGGCGTTCCAGACGCGGGCGTTTCGGCCGAGCCGCCTCGGACTGTGACGAGAACATCACACATCGGACACGGAACGTCCGTACCGACGTCCTCTGCATTGGCCGTGAAATCGGACAGACACGAATTGCAACGGACTTCGATCGAATCAAGAACTTCCAATCCCGTTTCCAGTTCCGGTTTCGGAATATCGATCGGCGTTCCACACTTTGGGCACTTCACGCGTTTGCCCGCCAAATGAGGCTTCGCCGCGAATCGTCTCTTGCACTGAGTGCACTCGACTTGAAGTGAATTCATGCCTGATTTTGCATCCCTGAAAAGTTTGTTCGCACCAAACAACTTTAGGACACTGCAGCCACGGAGCACTCGTGGGCCGCTGTACATCGGACGTCCAGAATGTCCCGAGGAGCTTGAACGCCCCCCATCCACATCGAGGTCCATGTTATCATGGGGTTCCAGGAGCAACTATATGATCGCACGAATTGCACGTCAACGATATTCGATGAAATCGTTTTTTGCCATCGCAGCAGTCATAGCGACTGCTCTCAATGGCTTGGCCCAGACGCAGGCAGGTACCTCTCCCGGCTCGGGCAAACCTGAGATCAAACCACTGGTTATCGCCCTAATGGGCGATCCACAGATTCCCATGGTTCCGCAAACCCGAGCTCACGTGCGAACTGCGATGGAGGATCTTCGCGGTATACCGTGCGATTTTCTCGCGGTTCTTGGCGACCTGGTCCAAAATCAGGCGAAATACTACGCCGACTATCGCGACTTGATTCTCAAGCCGGCCACTTGGCCTGTCCTTAGCTTGGCAGGCAACGGCGATTGTGGGGCCGGGCTTGCCGCCTACCAAAAGGCCACCCGCTTGCCACTCTATTATGCGATCAAGCGGCGAGGTATCCGTTTTCTATTCCTAAGTACAGTTCGAACGTCCGGCAAACACAAGCACATCTGCCACTTGGGGAAGGAGCAGATGACATGGCTGGAACACGAGTTGGCGAAGGAGACAGATGCCACCACGGTCCTCTTCTCACATGCGCCGATTTTCGAGACTACCTGGCACAGTGGAGATCGCTCCGGAGAAAAAATGCCTGGCTCCATGTATCTGGCCGAGTCGGAGGCGATTCGCAAGCTGTTCAAAAAACACTCCAACATCAAGCTATTCGCCCATGGGCATCTGCATCACCGATACGACGTGCGAGATGAGTACAATCGCAGTGGCTACTGCCTGAAGAACGGCGTGCTGCATGTCAGCGTCGGAGCAACTGCCAACGGTCAGGGCAGTAGCGTGTTGTTTGTGGAACCCGAATGCTTGGTTGTCCGTGTTCGCGATCATGCGCATAAGAGATGGGATGATCGTTTCCGTCACGTGCTTAACGTAACAACCACGCTCACTCGGTCCGATCGAAATGCCAGGTAACACCACGATTCGCGCAAAGCGACTTCGGAATCTGTGTCGAGGCTATCGGCAGGCACCGTCAATACCGTACAATTCCAGGTGCCAGGCTTTGCCTCAGAATCCGGAGAAGCAGTGTTTCCGGGAGGAGTCTCGCCCACCCGTTTTGAGACGAGGGCTAACCAGATCCTGTAACAGATTCCAAGAACTTCACGGAGTCCGCCGGATGAAAGTTTCCGACCGCAAAGTTTCGCGACGTGACGTGCTGGTTGGCAGCGCGCAGATTGCTGTTGCAAGCGCCGTATTGGGTGGCCAGTCGAAAGCGGCGGCCGCGCAACCCGCCAGATCCTTATCCGTAAACGATCCGAATCACTATGTGATCTGGGACGCGCACGGCCACCTC
This sequence comes from Planctomycetota bacterium, assembly GCA_024274855.1. GTDB lineage: Bacteria > Planctomycetota > Planctomycetia > Pirellulales > Pirellulaceae > JAJSAJ01. Next base: position 4,579 of record JAJSAJ010000787.1, read on the forward strand.
AGCTCGCCGGGCGACACGCCGCGTCAGCGCATGGCAAGCTTGCTGAAAGTTGCCGACTCGATGCACATCGAGCGGCTGATCGTGTTCATGGGCTATCCCTGGTCCCAGGACCCAGCACCGGATGATCTGCGTCGGCAGAACGATCAGGTGTTGGAAGCGATCGAGCATTCGGACGGGCGCGCGTTCGGGTTTGTCTATTTGAATCCGAAGCACACGCGTGCGAGCCTTGATGAGTTGGATCGTTGCGTTCGTGACGGTCCGATGGTCGGCGTGAAGTTGTGGGTCGCACTGCACTGCAACGACAAGCGACTCGATCCGATCGTCGCGAGGGCCACCGAGCTGAAAGCGCCCGTGCTCCAGCATACGTGGTCAAAGATCACGGGGAACTTGCCGGGCGAATCGACGGCCCAAGATCTAGCCGATTTGGCCGCACGGCATCCCAATGCGTCGTTTATTGCGGCGCATTCAGGAGGCGATTGGGAGATCGGGATTCGAGCGATACGGGCGACCAGGAACGTGATGGCCGAATTTTGCGGTGGGGATCCAACTGCAGGTTTCGTCGAAATGGCCGTGCGAGAACTGGGTGAGCGACGCGTGATCTA
>JAJSAJ010000788.1 GCA_024274855.1 Planctomycetota bacterium
ACAAGCAAGGCGTGCCCGAGCATCCGGGCCCGCATGTACCGGGCGATCCGCTCTGGCCGACCTGGATCGACTGGTACGGCAAGGTGGCCGGCAAGATCACGGGCGGTACCGGGCGCCGACTGGAACAGATCGGCTACTACGCGATGTTGACGGGCGACCCGCAAGTAACCCAATGGGCCAAGGAGTTGGCTTTGGAGGCCTGCCGATGGGATCCGGAGGGCGGCAGCGCCATGCGTCACGGCGACATCGGCGCTCATCATCTGCTTCGCGGCCTGAACGTCTGCTATGACGCATGCTACGAGACGATGTCCGCCGAGCAGGAACGACTATTACGGGACACGATTGTGCGACGGGCGGAGCAGTTCCACCAGGTGCTGAATCCGTTTCATGGCAGTGAGGCGAACAACCACGCCTGGCTCAGGGCATACGGATTGGCCGAGTCGGGGATCGTGTTGTTGGGAAGGCATAAGGAGGCTGCCGAGTGGACCGAGTTGGTTCGGCAATTGTACCTGGGCCGGTTCCTGTCGTGCCTGGGTTATCAGGGTGAGAACAACGAGGGGATTGCGTACTGGGGATACGGGTTGGGGTTCGTCATCGGCTATGCGGACATGATGAAGGCCGTTTGCGACATCGATCTATATCAACACCCCTGGCTGCGACAGACTGCCCGCTTTCCCATGTACTGCGCTCCGCCCGGCGTCTGGGCTGTTTCGTTCGCCGACACAGGCAAGCCGAACCATTCGGTACGTGGGCCGGCCCAAACGAACTGGGTTCGCAAGCTGGCCCTGCGGACACGTGATCCGTATGCACTGTGGTATGCTGGTGCGCGCGAGCCGGTCGAAGGCCTCACCCCCAAACCACCGACGGATTTGACACCGTCGATTCATTACCGGCACATCGGCTGGGTGATTTTCAACACGTCGCTGGTCGACGGGCACGATGGGACCACGGTAGCCTTACACAGCGGCCGCTACTTCGCGGGGCATCAACACCCCGATCAAAACAGTTTTGTCATTCATGCTTACGGAGAGAAGCTGGCCATAGACGGTGGTTACTACGACTGGTGGGGCAGCCCGCATTTCAAGGCCTACTCGATGACGACGCTTGCCCACAATACTCTGCTGGTCGACGGGCAAGGTCAGGCCGTTTGCACACCAGGTGCCGATGGCCGCATTACGACCTATTTCGACTCGCCCAGCTACGGCTATACGGTCGGTGACGCCTCGGCCCCAAAGATCTATGACGGGCGGCTCGCGTGCTTCGATCGGCGAGTGCTGATGATCAAGCCAGGCCTGGTCGTGGTCCACGACCTGATCGCCTCGGCCGGCGCAGCCGCACGCTACGACTGGATGTTACACGCCATCGTGCCAATCAAGACGAATGCATCCAACGGTTCGTTCCTGGTCCCGTGCGAAGACGCAGCGTTACGAGGACGGATTCTTGCACCTGCCGGCGCAAGTCTGAAAGTCACCAAGGGGTTTCCCGTCGAACCGGTCGACGGCTACAGCACCCGGTCGGTACCACCCAAGCAGTACTTCCCCGAATGGCACCTATACGTAACACCATCCCAACCGGCTGCCAAATAAGAGTTCCTGGCCGTTATGCAACTTCAACGACTCGGTAACCAACCCGAACCCGAGGCAATAATCCAATCGATCGAGGTGACAGGCGGCCACGGCGTGCGGATCCAAGTGGGCGATCGCACGCACGTAATCGTGACTCGCAAAGCGGATGCGACGGGATTTATGCGCAGCGAAAGTCTGGAGACCGACGGCCAGGTCGCCACTGTGGACATCGCCCCTGACGGAACCGTACTCGACGCAATGGCGATCGGCGCGCGAAAGCTGCGATACAACGGCCGGACGCTGCTCGACTCCGAAAAGTCTTGTAACTGGTCAACGGATCGGGTGCGCTGATTGCTGAAATCGTAACCGTTCACGGAATGTAGGCCGCCGGTTCGCTTCCAAGGGGTCAGACCCCAGCGGCGTGAACGGCTACCTGAAATCGATGGCACACAAAAGCTGGCCACCGGGTCGCTCGAGTCTTGCGTCGCAACTTACGTGTACCGTGTGCGCATGCTTGTAACATGGATTCTGGTGTGGCGGCACGCGCATGTTATCCGATGGACGCCTGCGTCCGTCGGATGAACGGACGTGGACGTCTGTTCGACGATTTGGTTGCGGCCAACGACCGCGGAGGAGCCGCAAAACACGATTCACCGTCACAATGGCCCGCTGAGCTTCATGTCCCAATGCGCTGTTTCTGAGCGTCCCAGTTAACCGTACGCCTGGTCTTGTACGACTCAATCGCCATCGTCAACGCGACCGTCGCCTTGAAGCACTCTTCGACCGGTGCCTTGCACTGACCGCGACTCTTCACGTTCTCGAAGAAATCGTCGAGATGTTCGATTGTGGACCAACGGTAATTAGTCGGTTCCTTGTGGATCGGTTGAGCGCGAAGGTCCTTGAAATCACTCGCCTTGTCGGCCGCGACGTACTGATCGAACAACGCGTTCTTCTCCTCCGCGTAGAGACGGAGCCAATTGGGTCCCAACTCCATCGTACCAAGCGTGCCTCGATACTGAGCTTCCCGGTCAAGAAACGCATTCGTACTGGACCCGACAAACGAGATCGTGAGATTCCGCGAGGGATAGTTAAACAGGGCGTTGCATGTGTCGGGAACCGTTCGGCCATCGTCGTAGTGGTAGATTCCGCCGGTTGCCGAGCACGTGGCGGGAATATCCAGCCCCATTACCAGATTGGCCGCGTCGAGCGGATGACTCATCAAGATGCCGAAGATCCCGGTGCTGTATTCCTGGTAACATTGCCAATGAAAAAACCGTCGCGGGTCATAGGGGCGCGCGGGCCGGTTGGCCTGGAAACGCTTCCAGTCGACATACTCGGGCCCCGACTTCTCGGGCAACCCCGGAGTGCTGTACGTATTGTACGCCCGCCACGGGGCCGTGGATCGATTCCTAGACGACCACAACTGAATCTGGTGAATGTCCCCCAGTATCCCGGACTGAACGATCTCACGAGCCTTGTGGAAGTGAGCAAGCGTACGACGTTGATACCCAACCTGAATCACACGTCCCGACTTGCGTGCCTTGTCACGAACGCGAACCGCCTCGTCACACGAATAGGTCATCGGCTTCTCGACATAAACATCCTTGCCCGCATCGAGTGCGTCGAGCGTCATCTGGGCGTGCCAATGGTCCGGAGCGGCAATCACAATCGCATCGATACTCTTGTCGTCCAACAGTGCGTGATAGTCCCTGTGGATCTGCGTCTTGGGATCCTTCAACCGCGGTTTGATCCGATCAATATAGTGATCGCTGATATCCGAAATACCGCCCAATCGCGCATGCGCGCTCTTGTTAATCCCGTCGTGCAAGGCATAGCCGCGAATGCCGACACCGATCAGTCCCACATTAATTTCATCGCTTGGCGCCGCCGATGTCGCCAACCGCGGCGAAGCCAAAGACCCGGCAAACGCACCAGCCGCGATGGCCGTCTTCATGAACGAACGTCTTGTGGTTAGATCTCGCGCCAAAAGGTCCGTCGTACTCACGATCAGGTTCCTTCAGTTAAGGTAGCAATTGAACAGAATCAGCGGCAGGGATCGTGGTCTCGTTTGTCGTTACGTTACTATGATGACAATATCAGCCCCTATTCTACCAGAAATGGCCAACGCTGATGAGTCCGTCTTCGCGCAGAGCAACCCTGCCACATCGTGGAACCCAGTGCTCCCAACCTGCCCCAAAACGTCGTTTTGGCCAAAACCGACTTGAGATGCCCAATAGGCTGCGATGCTGTTATTTCGTAACCGTTCACGGCGAGAGTGCGTGGAGGGGCGGTTGGCATTTTTCATTTTCCATTTATCACTTATCATTTTTCAGTGGAAAGAGTATGACCCCGCAACGCTGCCTCTTTCAATGATAAATGACTAATGTCAAATGACTAATGATAAATCGGGGAACGCTCCGGTGCTAACGCGATGGCAGACGAAAACCCCGTGAACAACTACGTTATTTCTGTCTGGTGCTTGCCTGTAGAGTGGCGGCCACCCTACACTGAAGAAGGCGATGTCCAGACGACGTTAGAAGGGTCAAACAGTCATGATCAACACGACCGGAACGCGGACCCGGATCACAGCCGCTCTGCTGCTGGCTCTTGGTATTACCGCACAACAGGTGCCGATGGCTACCGCATGCACGACGGTATTGGTAGGTAACCGAGCTACGGTGGACGGTTCCGTGCTAATGGCCAGTTCTTGCGACGGGGATGTGATGGGATTGATTTATGTTATGCCCGCCCAAAATTATCCGCCAGGCACAAGTCTGCCGATGTATTGGAATGTGCCCAGGCCCAAGAACTACGACGAGTACCGGGCCAACGTTCGAAAAGGATACGAACTGGTCGGGCACCTGAGGATCGAGAAGACCTACCGAACGATTCTACTGGCCGGCAATGTCGAATCGATGACCACCGGCGGGATGAATGAACACGGCCT
>JAJSAJ010000789.1 GCA_024274855.1 Planctomycetota bacterium
CAAGCCACATTGATGGCCGACTTCAGGCTGAGGTTGAGCTGATGTTTGCCTATTTGGATGATCGATTCAAAGGAGTCGACTTGTTCTACCCGGCCGACTTCCTCTGTATCCTGCGGTTGCTCGGGCTCTATGATGTTGGGCGAAATCCGGATGGGAGTCCGTTGCAGGTGCCGCCTCATCTGTTGGAGGCGGAGGCGATCGCAAATCGGAGCGGCGTAAATTAGCGGCATTTATTAGGTTCGCAGTGGCCGTGTCGGCAATCCATCGGCCGGCTCTTCACGTGGCAGTTGAGTGCCCTGCGGGTCTCGGGGCCACGCCTCGTGGCATATGTGCTGAAGGGAAAAGCAAAGTATGAGACGACGCGTCGTCATTACCGGAATCGGGTGCGTCAATCCGATGGGCCATGATGTGGAGACCGTCTGGTCGGCGCTGAAGGAAGGACAATCGGGTGTCGGACTTACGACGATCTTTGATGCGAGTAACTTCCCGACTCAAATCTCCGCCGAGGTGAAAGACTGGGACATTTCCCACGTGGGTGAAGATCCCGAGGCATGGAAGTTCCGAGGTCGCCACACTTGCTTTGCCGGCGGGGCCGCAATCCAGGCGGTTGAATCGTCCGGTGTACTAAGCGACTCGCTTAACCCTGATCGCTTTGGTGTCTATTTGGGCAGTGGCGAAGGGAGCCAGGATTTCTTCTCATTTGCTCGAATGATGACCGTCGCACTCGCCGATGGCGAGTTCAATATGGAACAGTTCATCAAGTGTGGATTGGAGACACTTAATCCGATCGTTGAACTTGAGCAGGAACCGAATATGCCGGCGGGACATCTCGCCGCAACGTTCAATGCGCGGGGCCCCAACTTCAATTGCCTGACTGCGTGCGCGGCCAGTAGCCAGGCAGTCGGTGAGGCGACTGAGATAATTCGCCGCGGAGATGCCGACGTGATGCTTTCCGGTGGCACGCACAGTATGATCCACCCGCTTGGAGTGACCGGATTTAACCTGCTCACCGCGCTGTCAAAACGGAATGATGAACCGACTCGAGCATCGCGCCCATTCGATCGCTTACGGGACGGGTTCGTAATCGGTGAGGGGGCCGCCATGGTGGTCCTCGAGGCATTGGAACATGCCCAGGCACGCGGGGCGCACATTTTTGGCGAAATCGCCGGCTATGGTGCGACGGCCGATGCATATCGCATTACCGATATTCACCCCGAAGGCCGCGGAGCTATTAGTTGCATGCGAAGGGCCTTGGATGATGCCCAGTTGAATCCGTCGGACGTTGACTATATCAATGCCCACGGTACCAGCACCGCGGTGAACGATCGCGTGGAATCCCTGTCGTGTAAGACGATTTTTGGCGATGCAGCCAACGGACGGCCCGTCTCCAGCACCAAGAGTATGATGGGCCACTTGATTGCGGCTGCCGGTGCAACGGAGTTGATCGTTTGCCTGATGGCGATTCGTGATAACGTCCTGCCCCCAACAATCAACTATGAGAATCCGGACCCCGATTGCGATTTGGATTACGTTCCGAACACCGCGCGCGAGACACGCTGTGATATCGTGCTAAGCAATAGTTTCGGATTCGGCGGGCAGAATATCACGCTTATTGCCCGACGCTTTCAGGGCTGACCTATCCCGGAGACGGTGGCAACAACCGCTGTGGCGGCTGGAAGACTCGGGCGAATGGTGCCCTGCGGCGTTGTGCCGCGGCCTGTTTCAGACACTGGCAAACAACCGCTGAAATCGACTTGATAACGCGTATGGTCAAGACTTGTCGGCCACGGACGCTCCGGTCCGCTGAAGTGACAGCCTATGCAAAACCGGGTAGACCGCTGTTTCTAGGCGGCCCACCCGGTCTCTTGTTCTACACGAATTGATTTCGGACCATCCTTCGCTTGCACGAGTCAACGCCCGATTCTGTCGATCATTCATGGAAACCCGACAGCCGACATTTGCGAGCCAGTCACGTGGACCACCAAGGGGCCGGGTTACGTCACGAGACCGTGTCAAACTTACGGCCCAATGCTCGGTGGATTGTCCATCAGGAAATCGCGGGGAGCACGTGTTGTGTAGTAGGGATATGCAGTCGCGGCGGTCGGGGGACCTGCAGGACCTGCCTGGCGATAATTGTGCGGAATCTGAGGTACCTGGTCGGCCTGGCGAGCTACCCGGTGCGATCCGGAAGATGGCCCGCAGCTCCGGCAACCTTGACTGCCTCGCTGATGGGTTGTTTGACAGCCAACGGCGATCATTGACACACAGGCGGCTAGTAGCAGGACACGTTTCATGAGTTGACTTCCTTCTGGCTTGATTTCGGGATTGGACCGTTTTCCCTGCGGGATGCTCGTATTACGGGAGACAGCGTCGGGGTCTGGTCCTCTCCGCGTACGGGCGTCCGGCCAAGTACGCCGGCGGAATGACGGCTGTTAGAAAAATCATCGGCGACACAACCAGGAAAATTGAACGAATCGCTACCGTGAGTTCGATCGGACTCGGAATACGACGCAATGGACCCGGAGTGTTTACGTAATCGTTAAAGTCGGCCGTGCCGGACGATATCTGGCCATGGTATGATGCTGAGAGCTGTTGCATCCACGAGCGATGGCGGCCAGGTGGCTGCATGAGCACATGGGTGGTGCGGGCAGCGGCTTGTTCCCGAATGATTGTGGTTTCTTTGCGTATTTTCTGGAGACGCCAATGTACCGACACCACGTCAGCCGGCGGCATTTTTTGGAACACATTTCTTTGGTCACGGCAGCGGCTGGGGTGATTGGGCCCTCGTCCGAGGGCGTCGCCAATGAGAATTCCGAGGCAACCCGGATGGATGCAAGCGAGTTTCGACACAAGTTGTTGCACTGCCTGGGAGGGCCGTGGCCCGATCCGGCTCCCTTGAATCCAAAGATCCTCAAGACGACACCGCACGATGGATACCGTATCGAATCGGTCACTTACGAGGCGGAGCCGAATGACCCGATTCCAGCTCTCTTGCTAATCCCCGATACGGTCGACTCGCATCATCCGGCTCCCGCAATCGCTGTCTGGCATCAGCACAACGGTCAATGGCATTTGGGGAAAAGTGAGCCAGCCGGACTGGCAGGGAATCCGATGCACCACACGGGCGTTGCCTTGGTTCGCGAAGGGTACGTGGTCTTATGTCCCGATGCGCTTTGTTTCGAGCAGAGGCAGGATACGGCGTTGAAAGGGGGAGATTTCGAGCGTTTTGAGTTTCTGAGGTTGGTTGTCGATGGCAAGTGCATGGCGTGGAAGAACATCCTGGATATGCGTCGAGCGATTGACTATCTGTGCAGTCGGCCGGAAGTCCGATCGGAGCGAATCGGCTGTTACGGGCATTCGATGGGATCGACGCACACATGGATGGTGGGTCCTTGGGAGCCGAGGTTGCGATGCTTGGTCGGTAATTGCTGTCTTCCAACGTATGCGGGAATAGCCAGCCACCATTTGTTGCATTGTTTTCCGAATTTCATACCTGGCTTACATGCTTTCGGTGATACGCCTGATGTTGCAGCCTTGATTGCCCCGCGATCACTTCACTTGAACTTTGGTGAAGACGATCGAGGCAGTCCTATTGGTCAGGTGCGAGCTGGTGTGCGCCGCATTGCAAATGCCTATGCGGTGGCTCTGGCTGAGGATCGTTTCAGTTATTGGATCGAATCTGGAGTGGGGCATGTGCTGTCGGAGACTATGTGGCAGAAAACGCGAGACGTTTTCGCAAAGTACTTACAAACGGGTTGAGCGATCTTTGCGACATACAGCACCCAGAGCGCCAGGGCCGCAACCAGGGTGGCTCGATCACGCCGCAGCGAGCAATGCGGTTGCTGCCGTTCGTAGGATGCGTGCACATCTTGTCGGACGGACCTCCAGGTCCGTTCGACAAGACAGGTCGTGGCTCGGCCACTTGGGTTGCGGGCGAAGCCCGCGTTAGTAACCCAGAGGACACAAAAAATCCGCTCACCCCATGAGGCGAGCGGATTCGAGTGAATTACAGCGTTTTTCCGGCGAGGAATCAATAGTCGTCGCGACGGCCGTAGCCGCCCCCACCCCCACCACGACGGTTTTCGCGAGGCCTTGCCTCGTTTACCGTCAGTGTTCGCCCCTGCAGGTCCTGCCCATTCATGGCCTCAATGGCGCTCTCTCCACCATCGGCCATCTCGACAAAACCAAAACCACGCGATCGGCCGGTTTCCCGATCCGAAATCACGTTTGCCGAGGTGACGCTTCCGTACTGCTCAAACGCGTCACGCAAATCGTCGGCGGTAGTGCTGTAGGCTAAGTTCCCCACATACAATCTCTTAGTCATAGCCGTTCCCTAAGCCCGCTCAAGGCTTCTCTGAAGGATGTTACTAACAGCCGCTAAGCGGCGACCAGGAAGAACTCAGTCTACTTTCGCCCCAGGTATCCGCAGAGTACCGGAATCCGGCATGTTCAATCCTGCTGGCCGTGAGATCGTACTCAGAGCAAGAAAACAGGATAGAGGCAAGCGAGGTGTGGCAGTTCGGTCTGTTGTCTTCCGTCCAATCGGGAACCTACCCGACCGTGTCGTGCACTATACACAAGCTGGATCTTGGCGTACAGCCCATTTTTCCAGAGAAATTGTGCTCGGGACCAATTCATCGCCGGCTTGGCAAATGCTGAACGTGTCCCACTCGAGTAGGGTGGACGCAATTGGTCTTTTCGCTGCATGCCCAACCGCAGTACGATGTGGCTTGTGCCTCGCCCTGGGCGCAATGATCCTCGCAAACGGCCGGGAGGCTTGTATTCGACTTGATGAGGCGGGGGCCATTTGAGGCTCTCTGAATTACCAGGAATGAACTCAAAATCGAAAAAATACCGGTCGTTTGCCCCGGCCGTCTTGGTTCTGCTGTTCGTGGCCGGTTGCTCGCGCCAAACGCCCCGCCAAAAGGAGATCGAGGCCGTCGAGAATCTGGCCGACCTTCCAGGGCTTACACGCTCCCATGATCGGTTGCTGAAATCCGAATTGGCTCGCCTGGTTTCCGAACGGGCGACGCCTGCCCTATTGTCTGAACGAGATTCGGGCAGCGCGAACTCGAGCGATTGCATTCGCGAAATGGACACGAGCCTGAACAATGTGCTCGCGCCGCGGGAGGTTCAGCTGCTTCTCGGACGTCTGCAAAAAGCTCAGCCGGAAGGTCCGTTGACCTTCGGGCCGCTACGCAGTCGGCAAGTCGCCGATTTGCACCACCGGTTCCTGGAAACCTTGCGGCAGTATCGTAAGGTGCTGTTGAGGCCCGGTTTCGCTTTTCATGTGAATTGGCGACGAGGGCTCCTGGCGGATCTTACTTTTATCGAGCATGCTCAATTGGCCCATCGACTCGAGGCTCTGGCGGCCAATGAGGCGTTGTCGCAAGGACGGCCGAGCGAAGCCGTCTTACCACTTCGAAATATGTTCCAAATCGATCAAAACCTTGCTCGAATTGGGCATGCGGTTGCTCGCCTCGAGGCCGCAAAACTGCGCCGGCATGCGCTCTATGTTACGCAGGCAGTGGTGCAGCATCGCCGTGCGACCCGCACCGTCTATCGGGAATGCTTGCGAGTTGTTGCGAAACAATTGAGCAACTGGCCGAATGATGAAGACGCGTGGATCGGTGATCGAGCCGTCGGGTTGCATACCTATGAGCTGGTGCGGGCCGGTGACGTGCTTTCCGTGTTGATGCCGAAGGAAATCGAAGCGATGACACAGGCTGGCGAGCTTGAAGCGTTCGTTGCCGCGACGATACAATTCGTCGACAGTGACGAACGCACTTACTTGGCGACAATGCGTGAGGTGATTGCCAGCTGCAAGCAACCGTACTACCAGCGCCGACAAACGCTCAGTGATATCGTCCGACGGGTCGAGCAACTGCGAGATACGCCTCGGTATCCGTTGTTTGCCGCAAAGGTTCTCTTTCCAGGGATCGAATCCGGCCATCGAATACAGGCAAGTGACCGTGCACGAATCGAAGCGTGGACACTCGCATTGGCGACCGCACTCGGAGATTCCCGGCCTGATCTGAAAGTGAATCCCATGACCGGTAAACCGTACGAAGTGACCAGCACCTATCGAGAAGTGCTAGTTCAGAGGTTTCTTGGCCCCGATCAAAGCGAGGCGATTCACGTACCGCGAAGGGCTCAGACCGCAGCGAGTCCGGCGAGCAAGTTGATGCCTTGATCAGACGTATGCACATGCCGTGGCATTCCGTAGCAGAGCCAGAATCCCGATGAACTCGAATTGACCAGACTCAACGGAATCCGATTTTCGTAACACTTTAGCCGAATGGCAAGTTGCCGGCTGAACGAGAGTAAAGAGTAGAACACTAATCACCACTTATCTTCACTTATCCAGATCGAAGACTCAGGTGAACGTTCTGTGCGCATCCCTTATCGTTCGACTCTGAACTTGCAGCTTTTCACCGTAGTCTGATTAGGACCGGCGGATCAATGGTTGTCGCGTTTACTGGGGGGCGTTCGTGCGGCGATCCTCCTTAGCTGCGAGACTGATTCACCCATGGGGCGAGCCCACGGGGGTCTGCGAGCGGAAGAGTGCGACAGTTATTGATTGGCGTATCCTTAGTGCGGATTAGTGAAAATGAGTGTTCCAGTCTTCTTTTCCTCCTGTTTTGGTCGTTACCGATTCGGAAGTTGTGTAAGGTTCGAGAAGTCCTGAACCTCAGCGGCTGTCAATCGGCGAAACAATTACCGATTTTCTTTGCGTTGCATATCCCCGTCGGCATGTTCGCCGCCCACACGCCAGCTGCAGTCCGCTGCCGTCGTCTCCATCGCTCAGTTTGGACGTCCTGAGGCAGTCATCGATAATTCTCGTGACAGTCGACACAGGATCGGCTGATTTGGACAACTCCTTGTTGGGCGGCTCCAATATCTCCAGTTTGGACTGCTTGTTTTGTTCGAGTTCCGCCCTGTTCCAGCATTGTGCAGAACGCCTGATATTCCGTGTCGTCCGCATCCTCAGTGCCCTGTTGTGCCAATAGACGGCCGATGGTGGCTGTCAACTCGGCTTCGTGTTTCAGCTTGTTCGCGCGACTGCTAAACTCGGTCTTGCTGTTCGTCCATTGTTTTAAATTCTGTTCGAGCCGCGACTGCAGCCATTGCATCAAGATCGCGCGATCAACCACTCGACCCCACTCTGGCTGCGGCGAGCCGGTTAACTGTAAGCGGGATCCACGGATCAGATCATCAAGGTCTTGCTTTCGTTTCTTTGCTTCTTGATAGACCTGGATCGATCCTCCTGCTTTCAAGTTTGCCGCGGTACGAGCCGCTTGATCTCGCATGCCTGCTGCATCGGTCTTCCATCGCACGTCGGAATCATATTGCGCGATAACGGCAAACAGACATGCGAGCGACGAGAATGCGCGGCGAGCCGCCTGATGGCCACGTCCGGCAAACTCGCCGGGCGTTGTAACCGTTTTGTCGATCTCTCGTTTCAGTGCCTTGATCTCGTCCTCGAGTGTCGTCGCGGACACGATTCGAGACCAAGGGGCTTGGCCGTTTGTGGCAGCCTGCGCCGGCAATGTTGGTTGCGGCATGCCGTCAAGTGGTTTTGATTGGAGCCCCTCGTGCATCGGTGGACGTGCTCCACGTGTCTGCGGAAATACGTTGTCAAAAAAAGTTCGCGAAACCCGCGTTTTGTCAAACTTGGGAGGACCTGCGCGACGTGGACGCGGCTCGTCCGACACGGCCCGCACATTGGCGAGCAAGAGACCAATTACCCAAATCAGAAAGGTTAAATGGTGTGTGGGGCAGCCGGTCATGAAATTGCCGGCACGAGTGTCCACCCGAGGGTGTTTGGGCGTGTCGTGCTGGTCTCTTGACAGGTCCTTGTGCACCACGGACCATCCGGTTTGCGGAATACCAGCCAAGTGGGTCGACGATCGTTTTGCCTGGGACATATGGCGTTGCTCGATTGGAGAGTGAGGGCTCGATTCTTGTCCTGATGTGCGACGCCCTGAATCGCCGGCAACGCCGTCACGCATCAACAATGTTCGTCGGAAAACCGGGGGCTTGATCGGTCAGCGTACCCTCGAATGGGCCGCAAGTCCAGCGTTGCCACGGCAGTCGGATAACGCATTTTCCGCTATAATACCACGACAATGAACGCTTCGCGAAAAACAAACCGACGTGATTTCTTGAAAGGTAAATCGGCCGCTGAGATTCTGGGCGATCTGGCTGCGGGTACCGGCCCCGACCAAGAACTTCCTCCGTCCGTTCAGGCCACGTCCGAGGCTGGCCATTCGACGGGGCGTTCCTATCTGCTGCAAGTGGGGCGTCGTGCAATGGCCTGTCAGTTTCAAGTGTTTCTGAACGCCGGCCAACACGAGCAGGCTGTGGAAGCCGCGACGGAAGCACTTGATCGCGTCGATCTTCTGGAGACCCAGCTAAGTGTGTATCTTGAGTCAAGTGACATTAGCCGAATCAACCGTTTGGCAGCTGAACAGCCGTGCAATGTTCAGGATGGGGCGTTTCGATTACTCGAGCGGTGTCTTTCCCTGGCAGAGGAAACGGACGGAGCCTTTGACATTACAGCGGCTCCTCTGGTCAAGTTGTGGGGGTTTTTCGTTCGTCAAGGGCGTCTGCCCTCCGAGTCGGATATCCGTGATACGCTTCGGTTGGTTGGCCGATCGCATGTTCGGCTAGATTCGGAACGTCATTCGATCTCGCTGGCCAAGCCGGGCGTGGCCCTGAACCTAGGGAGTATCGGAAAGGGATATGCGTTGGATCAATGTGCACACACGCTCGACAGCGCAGGCGTCGAAAACTACTTGATCCACGGAGGGCAAAGCAGCATCAGGGCTCGAGGTGCGCGATCACAGGATACCCAAAGCGGCTGCTGGTCCGTTGCGCTGGTTCACCCATTGCGTCCGGAAAAGCGTCTTGCTGAAATCGAGTTGGTTGATCGTTGCTTGGGTACGTCTGGTTGCAGTCGACAGTTCTTCTACCATCGCGGCCACCGTTACGGTCACATTCTTGATCCTCGTACCGGCAGACCGGCCGAGGGAGTTCTGTCCGCAACCGTTTTAGCACCGCGGGCCGAGCAGGCAGATGCACTGGCAACGGCCTTCTTCGTGCTTGGTGTGGAAGCGTCCCGCGCCTATTGCGAACATCACCCGGAACTGTCCGCCCTGTTTGTCCTCGCCGGCCATCGTCAAGGGTCCGTGACGCTGGAGACGATTGCGATGGATGACGTGCTGGGACGTTTGGATTTGCCGAGCGAGGGGTAATTCAGAGATGGACTATCGTGGCACTGGGTGTTCGATTGCCCCGGCGTAGGGTGACATGGCTTGGCAGGATGCCGTTTCCAATCCGACGATTTACAGGCGAGCGCCGCCGCACCGCCATCTGTTCGGGAGCGTCGCGTAACCCACGACGTTGCAACCGGTTCCCCGTGTATTCCGGGAACCGGTTGTCCGCGGCTCGATCGGCTGACATCGTGGCCAGGCCTGCTCTGAATTGGGTGGGGCCCCAGTCGCTTTGGGAACGACGCGATTACTTTTTTTCAAAAATAGGCGCAAATACGCCCGCCACTCGTCGGTGCCTACCGATACAAGCTATAGACCTTGACAGCCAGGCTCGCAGTAACACGCCTTGCTGTACACGCTTACCCAGGCCATTTTACTCCGTGGTTGGGAGCGAAGCGATGTGGCGAAAAACGGCTTGTGTGATAATTCTGAGTGCGACAGTGGCGGCGGACCATCGCTTGGCCGGTGCTGAACCCGCAGCTCCGGAACGCCTTCTAACGCGTTTGGATTGGGTGCGGTTTGACGTCAGTATGGGGCGTCTGCTTGCTGCCGGCAGTCGCGTTTCCCAGAACCAACGCCAAGTTCTTGTCGTTCATGCGACAGGTGGTTTGGAAGCACTCTCGGCACGCATTGACCACGGACTTGTTTCACTGCGGTATGCGTGGCAAACCGACACGGAACAGTTGACCGTCGAAGTTGTTCGACGCGACGATTTGACCATTCATTGGAAGCATCCCGTATCTGATGGACGAACTGTCGCCGTTTGTCTGGAGCAGCCGCCACAAGGAGACGTTACGTTGAGCATTCGCTCGGAAGGGGCGAAATCAACCGTTTTTCGCGCTCCCACCCTTTGGCATTTGTTGATCCTTGAACCAGATGCGTGCCGTACTCACCTAGTGCCCGTTTTGGTCCTTTTTCGACCGAATTGGTCGGTGGACGGTGACGTCAAGGCTATTCGAAATAGGATGTTTGAAATGGCCGTTCGACCGCCGGCGGTTTCCGGTCAAGAGGTGCGAGCCTTAGTTGATCAGCTGGGTCTGCCACAGTTTCGTCTGCGCTGCCGTGCCGACCGTCAACTGCGTGCCATGGGTAACAGCCTGCTTTGTTACTTCAATGAGTTGGACCCCGAGACTCTCGACCCTGAACAACGGATGCGGATTCGTGCGATCAAGAATTCGTTTCGGGATCATCTGGTCGATACGCCCCAGGCAGTCGCTTGTTGGCTGTTGCACAGCAAGACAGTCTGGATCGCGTTGTTGGCCGATGGTGATCCCGAGCGGCGTGCACTGGCGAGCCGGCACCTTGACTGGCTCTCTGACACGGATATCGAGTTTGACCCACGCGGTCCACGCTCGGTGCGATCCCGGCAAATCGCGAGCTTGCGAAGCCAGCTGCTCAGAAGGTGACGGTGGAACGACGTCGCAAGGAGTCACCCGAGTGGAGAATGAGGATCGGGCAAGCTCAGTCCCACCACCATGCATCCAGAGCCATCTGCTTTGGCGTCGCTCCGGCATGCTCGGCATCCAGTGATCCGTAGGTGTTGGTGACAATGCGACTTGGACGTGCCAGCTGGCCGCAATCGACCGATACGCCACCACTGACTCCGGCAAGGAACCGGTGCCGGTCAACCATGACCGAGTTGGCAACGCTAGGTACCTCGCGGGGAACGGGGCATAGGGCAACGCGGCAAGCGTCCGAATCTCGAAAATAGACCATGTGCCAGTCCGTTTTCGTCGGAAGATCTTCGGACAATAGAAGGTTGGCGGTCAATGCGAGATCGAAAATGTTCCTCAGATCAGCGTAGATGGGGTACTTGGCGGCAAGCACGGTGAACTGCTTCGTAAAACTCCGAGCAAACGATCGGTTGAGCTCGTCGGATGTTGCCGTGTGAATACGTTCGCCCGTTCGAGTTAACAACTCGTTTTCACTGAGCACTTGAACGCCGTGGCCCTTGAATACATAGGTGTCATGCGCCGTTGTTGTTTCTATCTGTTTGTATTGGAGAGCAAACCACCATCGCAACACA
>JAJSAJ010000790.1 GCA_024274855.1 Planctomycetota bacterium
AACCTCCATGGCGAGCGCCGGCACACCAGCAGGCTTGAACGAGAAGCACGTAGGGTGTGACCAGCTCGCCGTCGAGATTTCTCCATCTTCTGTAACCTTCACGGCGAGCGCCGGCACACCAGCAGGCTTCTGTTCGTGAAGCACGTATCGGCAGGGATTCTGGTGTGCCGGCGCTCGCATTTCAGTGGTTGCCATCTTTCGGTTGAGTGCCGCGAGCTTGTCACACCCTACCACGACAGCATTTCAGTGGTTGCCATCTTTCGGTTGAGTGCCGCGAGCTTGTCACACCCTGCCACGACAGCATTTCAGTGGTTGCCATCTTTCGGTTGAGTGCCGCGAGCTTGTCACACCCTACCACGACAGCATTTCAGTGGTTGCCATCTTTCGGTTGAGTGCCGCGAGCTTGTCACACCCTACCACGACAGTTTCAGGACATAATGTCTGGCTTGGGGCTGGTTGATTTCGAAGATCTTATTTTCGATCTCCTTGGCCTGCTGATTGAGCTTGGAAACCCGTTCATCCTGGCCTTTGATCTTGGCCTCGAGCGTTGTCAATTGCTTCTGCAGGTTCTGGTTGTCCGGGCTCGCTTCGGCCGCGCGACGGGCACGGGCAAATCGCTGAAACTGTCCCCATTCATTTCGTAGCGATCGGACGGGTCCGGCGTTCCGCTCTTTGTTCAATTCCGCAACGGCAAGTGCCTGTTGATATTGGGGTGTCTTGGGATTCGTCTCAAGCTCGATGCGGCCTGCCAACATCGCATTTGTGTAGATGCCGATTTCTTGACCGTCAATTGTCAGTGCATAGCGTCCAGGTGTCAGACCGCTGATGGTCAATGCTTCGCGGCTGAATCGATGTCCCAATCGAGCCAGTTTGGCGCCCAGGTTGGCATCTTCGGGAACCACCCACGGCAGCGCATCGGCCAGCCACGTGAATTCGAGCCCATCGTCAGTTACAGAAAGCTCGGAGACCGTGCCGCCGACAGCGCGAACGCGTCCTTTCCCTTTGGCAAGGGGCACGATACGGATCATCGATAGTTGCCGGGGCAAACCAAGATCCTCGACCATGGCGGTTGCCATGATAACGTGGCCAGGGGCACCCGGATGAACCGCGTCGGGAAGCATGGTGAAAGCAGGATCCGTTTTTCGTTGTTGGATCGTGATGTTATTCAGCGGACTCCACATGTCGACAAAACCGAGTCCCTGTTCCACGGCAACGTCTCGCAACCATGTGCCGTAATAGGCGAGGACCGAGTTGTAGAGCGTGACGGAATCGGGGTCCCCCTTTTTCCTTTTGCTTATCCGGCGTGCTCGCGCGTCAAACATTGTGGGGGTCATTGGAATGGCTGTTGCATTGATGGCCTTGAGTTTTTCAAGTAGTTCGGTCATATCGTGCCGGTACGTTTGGAAAATCTCCTCATCGTAAGGGCGATACCGTCCGTCATTCATACCGAGCAAGATCGTCACATACTTCGGCTGATAGGCAGCCACATCTTCATCGAACCGTTGCAAGGCATCCCACGCAACCGCTCCGCCAACGCCTGCGTTGTGAAGCTTCAGGCGCATCTTGGGATAACGCGTGTAGAAGTAGTCTTCCATGTACTGCGTGTAGAGGCATTGGTGCGTGATGCTGTCACCCAAGAATACGATCGAGTCACCTTCAGTTAATTCGAGTCGGGCAAGCGGTTTGGCTAGCGGTGTGGTCTCTTCCGCCAACGCTGCGGCTGGAAGTGCAAACAGCAGCAAGCAGGAGACGCAAGTGGCAATATGAATGCGCATGATCGAGAACCTCATGGAAAGTGGATGAAGTGAACGGCCGCGGGAAATAACGTGGCCGAGTGGATCGCATTGGGCAAGCTGGAATGTTCAACGCAATCGAAAATGCGGTGAATGTCTATCGCGTCCAGTCGAGCAAAAGCCAGAGGCTCTGTCAACCGTCGGAGGCGTTTCCTGGCGGGCAGCTACCATTTTTCATCATGTTTCGTCCAGAGCATGTCGCCCAGATTCCAATAGGCTTCCGTCACCTCGGTGCATGCTTGCTGGGTGAGGCGAGTCAAGAAG
>JAJSAJ010000791.1 GCA_024274855.1 Planctomycetota bacterium
AAGGCGAATTGAGCGCCACCGGGATGATAGCTGCCGAATCCACCAACGTAGAGCGTTGGATCGGTTTGTTTCTTAGCCGGGTCCGCATCCGGCAATGGTCCGCCCCGTTGCTGGAAGCGTCGGCGGATCAACGTAGCATTGACTAGCGTCCCCATGTTACGCAACGTTGCTCGCGTACCTGACATCCACCCAAGATCAGTACCCTTTCGAAAGAACACTCGTTCACCGAGAAACACGGTGTTGGAGGTTCCATCCTGAATATCCTCATAGCGTACCGAGCTATTCAGGAAGAAAACCCCGTTGTTATCAACGTCTATCGGCGTTTCCACATCATTGTGGCACCCCGCGTAACTGCTGCCTCCATAGCTGTCATCCTGATCTCGCAGACCCCAAGAATAACCCCCATCCGATGGGCACAAGAGAATCGGAATTAGGACTTTTCGAACGGTCTTATTCTTCGCGTTGTACACACCAACGCCAAAATCAATGTGATGATAGACATTCCCTTGTTCAATAAAAGGCAGAATCTGACTGACCCAATTGTGATAATAGCGATTCGTGACACTCGCCTTGGGCCCGGTTTTGTTCGCGCTGACCGGCTTGTCCACTGCCATCTCGCCAGCTCCCTTCCCAAGTGCAGACGGTAAGATGCTGGAGACGGGCCCGGTCTTGTTCACGCTGCCGGATGGGCAGGCGCCATATGCCATTTCGTAGTTTTGAAGAGCCAGGATCAGTTGGCACAAGTTATTTTGGCACTTAAGTCTGCGTGCCGCTTCGCGAGCCGCCTGGACCGCGGGAAGCAACAGGGCAACTAGAATGCCAATGATCGCAATCACAACCAGCAGCTCCACGAGTGTAAAGGCATTGCGATTCTTGTTCTTCATCGTTTGTTCTCCCAAGACGGGCTTTGCCCGCATCTGGTTGGTAACTTATTGCGAAAACGTTCTGGCAGATGTGTCAAATGACGTGCTCACATGCCCTACGATGGATACTCCATAATCATGTGTCATCGCTCACGCCATCTGCCACTGGAGACGCGTGTTGTACGATCACGTGAGCTCGACACATCCTACTCCAGACTCCTAAGCCGGGCTTTGCCCACATCGGGTTCATTTCAAGCCTATTTGGATTCCACGAACAGATTCCGCCGGCACATCGCCCGGTGCTGCGGGGCATCCGGAAAACGTGCTTCCACATGAACCTGCCACCCGGCGCGTGGCTTGGTCACACGATCAACCTGAATCACGGCGACTCCGGCCGCACTGCCGCCAAGTGACTCGGAACTGATCTTCCACGTCTCTCCCTGGTATTCACGCGACTGCTGCAATGCGTGGATCGCTCGCTGGGCCGCTGATTCGGCGATCCAGAAAGCCTGCTGACGCTGGTCGGTAACTCGCACGTGCCGATGCCATATTGTTACTGACCGCGTCAGTACCGTGCCGAGCATCAGGATAACCACGATGCAGACAAGCACGGCAGCCAAAACAACCCCGGTTTGACGTTTTCGAGCCTTAGCACGTGGGCTAGACATCAGTCCTCCTCCGACGCTTTGACAGTGAGTACATGCGAATGAATAAGGCCAGCAGCAGCGGTCAGATAGATTGTCCCACCCGATTCAACAACGCGGCGATCCTTGCTTGCCCGTTGCATCACGAGTGATACCAATGGGCAAATACGCTCCCGATTGATCGTCCACTCATTCGCCGGAGACGGGGTAATCTGGAACGTGTCATAATGCTCGATCTTCGTTCCACGCCGAACAAATCGTTCCACTCGATCCGGCCCCAAGCGATACTCAATTGTCTGGCCATTGGAGAGAGTCAACGTGAGCCTGTCAGCCCTCGCGGCATTGCCATCCTTGTCGTTCATGGCAACCGAAGCCGCTTGGTGCACATCTGAGCGAAACCGGGTAGCAAAGCGATCAAGCTGCTCTCGGTACTCGATCGCTTTCTGCATGTGCTGATTGGTCCGGTACGCCGTATTCATAATCAAGCCAATCGCCCCAAGCACAACTGACAACAGCGACATGACGACCAACATCTCAATGAGTGAATAGGCTGTTCGGTTTCGCTTCATGGTCGAGACTCCGGATCACGATATCGCCATGCGACCAACTGGACAGGTTTTCGTTGATTCACAGCATCAGACAAGTCGATTCGCACCGTAAGTTTGCGGACATCTTTCGAGTCATCCTCTGGAAGAACCGTCACCGACAGGGTTGCTTTCGGAGCCGTCTGTCGAAACATGGCCGACATTTGAATCTTGGTTTGCTTATTCGGCGTCACCTCGGTCCACGGGCGCGACATCAAGTCATCCATCACGTTGGCCGCTTCCAGCGTCGCTGCTGAACGGAACTCCAGAATCTGATACTGTCTTGCAGCGATCGCCATCAACTTCACGATACCGGCCATGGCAGCCATGGCGAGCACGATCGCGATCAGCAACTCCGAAAATGTGGTGCCGCGCCGCGGCCTGTTCTGAGGAACCATTGTCATGCCAAACCTGAAATCAGTTTAAAAAGCGGGGTCATGATGCCAACAGCCACGAACATCACAACAATCCCGAGAAGTAAGACGAGAACCGGGAACATAGCTGCCGCGATTGCGTTAGCTAGTTGGCCGACACGCCGTGCTCGACGTGTGGCCATTTCGTCCAATGCCCATGCCAGATTGTTTGCACGCTCGGCCGATTGAAACACAGCCTTCTCAGCCGTCCCAATCAATCTCGACTCCCGCATGGCATCGTACCAGGCAGCGCCTTGAGCGACTCGTCTCGCCGCATGGTCCAACCGGCGATGAAATCGACGATCGGAACAATAGCCGGCCAATAAATGGAGATTCGTTGCTATCGGAACTTGATTCACAACACCAACCGACAACATACGCATCAACATAGCTCCGTCACGCGCCGCAAAAAATCGCCCCATCAGTGAAAACCTGGATCTCGATACCGCCCCGAAAGAAAAGAGTCTGAACAAAGGAAACCAACCAAATACGAGCAACACCGGAATGATCAGGTACCAGTAATTCACCGAAAACCTGGAGGCCGACATCAGCCACTGAGTCACGTCCGGCAACTCCAAACCAAACTCTTGAAACATCTGCTGGAATACGGGAACGATTTTCAACATGACAAATGTCACGACGAGCACTTCCATCATCAACACGCCGACAACGTAGAACAGCCTCTCCGTGCCTGGCCTCGTATTCTTTTCCACTTCTTCCAACTGGCGGATGGCCTTCCGTAACATCGGCCCGAGAGTGCCCGTTTTTTCTCCCAGGTCCGCAGCCAGTAACACCTCCGGCCAAAACCCCAACCCGGATCGCTGCAGAGCAAGTGATAGTGGAACGGCCGCATCCAGGTAGTCAGCCAATCTACCAGCTCGACTCGCGATACCTCCGCCGTTTTCATCGGCAAAAGATCTCGCTACCGACTGCAAGGGAATATCCCGTTCCGCCGCCATGGCGAGAATGCCAATCAAAGATCTGGCCGCATAACGCCGGTAGAGGAGGGCCGATCTCCAGAATACGATAGTCAACCCAATCCAAACGATAACAAAAAACCCATTGGCCAATATACCGACCACCACATACATACCGCCCAGCAGCATAACTACACCGATCACCCACATCACAATCTGGAGCGGTTCCGCCGGTCCATGGCCACGCTGCTGACGCGACCAGGAGACAAACCACAGCAGGGCAGCGCCTGCGGCGATTATTCCCAACGGCACAACTCCCAGGAAGAATTCGGGCATGGCTCGGTTCCATCACGATAAACAAGTAATGAGATCAATCAGCGGCAAGAACAACGCAGTGACAACAAACAAAAGAATACTCCCGACCACAATGAACATGATTGGAGGAACGATCGACTGCAGCAATAGTGCTCGAACTCGGACCCATTGCTGCAACATCTCCTGGCCCAAAACCAGCGAGTTGGCCAGCGTCCCCGTGTTCTCACCCCAGCGAATAAACGGGATCAAAGAAGCTGGCAGTCGTCCCAGCGTGTTGATCAATTGCGACAGACTGCGGCCCCTGGACACGCCATCTGCCAAACGCATCGACAACTGGCCCATTCCCGCGTCATGAACACCGTATCCCGCCAGACGCAACGCTTCGGGAAGTGGCACCTCGTACTTCAACAAGAGACCGAGCAGACCCGCCCAGTCCGCCGCTCCGGCCCAAAGAAACATTGGCCCGAACAACGGAATGGACATGACCAGCCATCGCCAACGGGCCTTTCCAACACGCAGACGGTACAACACGGCAATGATCGCCAAACAGCCAATGCCCGCGGCCAACAGCAAAACGCCAGTCTCGCGCCACCACAACAAGAGACGTGTAATCATTGGCAGCTGTAGTTCAAACTCAGTGAACATCTGCTCCATTGACTTGGTCACGTATTCGATAATAAACAGCAGAATCAGGGAAGCAGACGCGGCAACGGTCAGGGGATAACCGTAGCCCCGCAAAAAATCCTGGCGGAGCTCGCGCATCGCCTGCTGGTGCTCAACCAGTTCCAGCAACGCGCTGCCGAACGTCCCGGTGCGCAGTGCGGCAAGCAGCAGACCGTTAATGTGTTTCGGCAGCAATGTGCCGGAACCGGTCAATACAGCCTCAAGCGATTGGCCCTGGTCGATTCGAGTGGCGATCCATAGCAACGAACTACCGACACGGCCATGTTGACTTTCCTTCGCGGCCGCTCGAAGTCCCGCCGCCAAGGGGATATTGCTGGCACTCAGCTGGGCAATGTATTGTGCCAATTCGGTTGCTTCACCAATCGAAAGCGATTCAACAATAACCCGAGATGACGATACGTTCTCCGATTCGGCAACCTCCACCATCTGCAAACCACGCTCGCGAAGCACTGTTCTTGCTTGTTCAATACTCTGGGCTTCGACCGATCCGGTCTCCCGATGACCCTGTTTGTCGATTGCCGTGTAATGATAGATTGCCATGAAAAGCTCTTATCCGTCAGGTTTGTTAACTGACCATTGATCGATTGAATCGCTCGATGAACTAAGGCGTCGACGAATCAATTGTTGTCGCGTTTACTGGGAGCCGTTCGTGCGGCGATCCTCCTTAGCTGCGAGACTGATTCACCCATGGGGGTCTGTACGCAGAATAGCGCGACAGTTATTGATTGGCGAATCCTAAGGCGTCGCAATAGGGAGTCCAAGTTGATATAACAATCTGGTTAGAGGTAAGAAAAGGACCAATCCTTGAACCAGGACGACCGAGCCACCAATGACCACCGTCACCACAAGAGGAAAGTAGATAACGGACCAGCGAGCAGCGCGCTCGACACGCTGGCGATACACATCAGCAGACGTCAGTAGCAACCTGCTCAACGTCGAACGGTCGCCTCCGGCAGCAAGAGACCATGCAAGCAACGGCGGGATTCCGTCAGGTAGCTGGCTTCGGTCCTGAATCACTTCACCGCGACTGAGACGGTCTGCAAGTTCCTCCGCACCACGTCCCAAGACGGCTTCGCCAGATGCGTCGCCGGCCAAGACAATCGCCTCGGACATCGGTACTTGATGTTTGATCATCAAAGCCAGTAGCTCGACAAATGTGGCCATGCGACCGTTCCAGACCGATTGCCGAATCGATGGCCAGATCCTGAAACGTCTTTCAGACGGCGGAATTCGGCCTGAACTCGCAAAGGTGCGAGCCGCCCGGCCAGATCGCCACCACCAGGCTCCCAACCCAACAACCAAAACAATGGGTAGCCAAGGGGCCCACCACACGGCCCGCTGGCCGAGCCATGCAAGACCTGCCGCCGGCCCGTTGGAGACGTTGGTCAAGCTCAGAGACGCGGACTCCAGCAAAGGTGCGAAACCGAACACGGAGACCAGGAACAGGCCATAAGCCATTGCGACCAAAATCGCCGGATAAATCAGTGCCACGCCGATCAAACGGCGCAGATCGGCAGCCTGACGGCCCGTTTCCGAAAGGCCCTCCAACGCGGCCGCCAAGTGTCCAGATCGAATCCCGGCCAGAACAACCGCTCGCCAGACTGGCGGAAACGTACCATCGTCACGTTGGAGAACGTCAGCCAGGTTCTCTCCCGAGCTTAACCGCTG
>JAJSAJ010000792.1 GCA_024274855.1 Planctomycetota bacterium
AGTGTTGATTAGTGTTCCCCCTTAGGGAATCGGATGCCCCGTGGCGTCGACCGGCTGCGTGACTTGGATCTGCGTGGACATTGTTCGGACGAGATCCGGCAGGTCGTAGACGCGTAACGCGCCGTGTATCAGGTTGGCGAATTGGTTCTTTGCCAACGGAGTTCGTACAACGTTCGACCATGACACGAGGCAGTGATTGAGTGTAACGGATGCGAACAGGTCCGGCTGCAGCGCGGCGGCATGCAGGGCGGCTGGTCCGGTCTGGCCAATACTGACCAGATGCACAGCCTTTGGTTTTTTGCCGAGTGCGTTGCTTGCCAACCATCGAGCGCTTACCAGAATATCCTCGGCTCGCATGGCCAGCAGTGAAGTGCCGAGCAGGTAAGCGATCGTACAATCTCGCCATTCTGGCGGCAGGACGCGACTGTATGAATGCTTGCCTTCTGGAATCGTTTCGCCGATTCCACGGACGTCCAGCGCCAGAACCATATTCCCCTGCCGAACCAGTTTTTCGATCGGTCCACCGGTTCCGGAAACCGTTTGTTTGCCCTGGCCGTGCAGATACAGATAGGCTTGACCGGAGGCCTGATTTGGAACGAAGGCGAGAGCTGGAAGCCAGATGCCCGGTTCCGGCCGAAGGACCAACTTGTCGATGTGGAACCCATCTTTCTGGATCGTTCCCATTTTCTCCCAGGTCGGTTGTGGCAACTCGTCCAGTTCTCGAATGCCGGTAACTCGGCGCACTTCATCCAGTGCGTGGGTCGGGCTGGTTGTTTCCCAGAACTGTTTTCGCCGGGCGGCAAGTCTATTCTCGAGTTCCACATTCAGGTCATAGACGCTGCGTGCTCCGCCGAGCAGAAGAACCTCGCCGCGAGGTGTGCATTGAAGATCCTTGTCAGGTTCGACGGGCAGGCTCGCCGGTTCGGTGATCGCATCGTCCTGGTTCAATAGCCAGCGGCGCATCGATCGCGTTGCGGCGATTCGCATGGCGGCCGGGAACCCGTGTTTGCCGTCGACTTCGATAATGTCAACGCGTTCG
The DNA here is from genome assembly GCA_024274855.1 of Planctomycetota bacterium. Classification (GTDB taxonomy): domain Bacteria; phylum Planctomycetota; class Planctomycetia; order Pirellulales; family Pirellulaceae; genus JAJSAJ01. The sequence goes on from JAJSAJ010000792.1 coordinate 1,040, forward strand.
GCGAAACCAAGCCTTGTGTACCAGCGTTTGGCTTGTCGAAACGTGTGCCACGCGCCATCGATGTCAAAGAAATCATCCGTGGCGGTCATCATAAGTGTCGGTTTGGGGGCTCGCATCAAGATGTAGTCAGCGTGGTCCATGCCGTGCGCGATCTGTCCAAAGATGTTCTGCTCGGCATCCTGAGGCCCGATGGTCTCTAATAGCCGCTGGAAACTGGTCAGGTAACAACCGGGTGCCGCCGCTTGGATCCGATTATCAAGGGCCATCAAGTAGCTTGTCATCGTGCCACCACCGGAGATTCCGGTACAACCGATCCGCGCCGGATCGACTTCGGGACGCGAGGCGAGATAGTCGAGTGCTCGCATGCCGTCCCAGATACGATACGTTGCCGTGTTACGCCCCAAAAGCATCGCGCCAACGCCGGTCATTTCGTGTCCCAACGTACTGCTGGTGATGACCGGCTTGCCGTCCGTGCCCAGAAGCTGGTGTCGTTCGCCTTGGTCGATCGGATCGTAGCAAAGGGCGGCCATGCCGTTCTTGGCGATTAAGATCGGTGCGCGTTGGTAGAGGTCGCGTGCTTTGCCGTTGGCACTGTGCCCGCACGGGACGAGCACTCCCGGATAAGGTGGCTTGCGGTCGGGCAGGTAGAGCAGGGCGGTGACGAAGAAATGCGGCTGGCTTTCGAAAAGGATCTTTTCAACACGGTAACCGTCCCGCTTGATCTGGCCAACAGTCCGAGCGTTCAGTGGAGTGCGTTCTGGAAGTTCACCGATCTGTGCGAAAAAGAACCGCCGCATCCGGTCTTGATAATCGTGAATAGCTTCGGGCGTCTTGATGGTTTCATAGGCCGCATCTCTTCGTTCCAATGCCAGCCGGGCCCGGGTCATCAGGTAACGGTGCAGCATCTGTGATGAAGGTATGTCAGCTGCCGATGACGCTGGCAAGTTGTCGGCTTGCAGAATGCCGGCGGCGATCCCGACTAGCATTGCGGCCAGGGCGGTAGGGCAAGCAGGTTTTGGCATGATTCTCTCCTGATGTGGGTTCAGCCTGCTTAACGCCTGTTTTGCTCGGGGTGCTTGATGAGCGATATGGCACGGAGCTTACAGTCTACCGTTTTTGAAAGCAACGTACACAAACCGTATGTGCAAATGGAAACCGATTCATTCATTCGATCGGCCTTTGGGTGCCCAGCCCGCGGAGAAGCGAAGGCATATTCGGAAATACGTGCGAGAATTCAAGCCAGGCACCTTGTGATTCTCGATGTGGAGTCTTGCCCACGGAGTTCGTGTCAGAAAAAAATCGAGAGTATGGTATATCCAGGGTTGCGTAGAAGGTAGAATGAGTTGGTCTTTCGAGCGCCCTCGCATTTGCCTGCACAGCCTACAGATAGACCGTGATCGGTCGGAAACGTCCGTTCATTCGACGGACCTGGAGGTCGGTCGGACACGATGTGCGCACGGTGCGTGCATCCTACGAACTAAGGCACTAAGGACCGGCGGATCAATTGTTGTCGCGTTTACTGAGGGGCGTTCGTGCGGCGATCCTCCATTAGCTGCGAGACTGATTCACCCATGGG
>JAJSAJ010000793.1 GCA_024274855.1 Planctomycetota bacterium
AAATCGCGCTGATCGAACAGCCCGAATACAAACGTCGCTGGAACACCGAACCATGGGAGTCCCAGGTCGAACGGGCGCTCAAGAGTTGGCTGCTTGATCGACTGGAAAGTTACTTCGACTTCGATGGGAGAATGGAGGAAGTTGTCAGTGGTCAGTCGTCAGTCGCTCGTGACACAGGGACTGATGACGTGCAACGAATAACGAGCCATGGCCAACACACGACAGACCATTGCCAATCGCCCGATGGCCAACTGCCAACGGGCAACCCGCCACCTCCATTGGCCGACATTCAGCTTGTGTCGCTCGCCCGCCTTGCCGACGTCGCATCACAGGATACACAGTTCATGGAAGTCGGCAGGGTCTACCGTGACGATCCGGCCTTTGATGTGCAGCGTTTGGTTGCCGAACTCGTGCGGATCGAAAGTGTTCCGCTGCTGCCGGTACTGCGGTACAAGCCGGCCGGATTGCGCAAACGGGTTGAATGGGAAAAGACGTGGGAACTGCAACGTCAGGAAGATGCGTTTGACATCAGATTTCGAAAGGCGTTGAAAGATGACTTGGTTCGTCTCGAGTCATTGCCTGGCGTAGCGATCGCTGATCTGTCTCGGGAACAAATAGCCCGGATCATCAGTGATAAGACACTGTCGCAAATGGAAGCACTTGGATACCACTTGCCATCCGAATCCTTTGACAGCCTTGCCTCGCTAAATCGCGAACTCAAGAAACTCCTGGTTGGCGACATTCCCGTCCCGCCCAAATACAAGAGCAGCGACTTCATCTCATCCGGCGGGGCCCGCTACTGGAAACTGCGAGGCAAGCTGGACGTGCCCAAAGAACGCTGGATCAGCTTCCCACACTGCGAAGGCGAAGATGGTACGCTGATGATTTGCTGGGCCGGTTACGACCACCTGCAACAGGCCAAGGCGATCAGCGCCCACTACGTGGATGTCCAGGAACGACTCGGCGGTCGTGACGATCCGCGACTGACCTCCCTGTTGGCCAGCCTGATCGAATTGCTCCCCTGGCTCAAACAATGGCACAACGACGTCGACCCCGAGTTCGGTATGGCCATGGGCGATTATTTCGAGGGCTTTGTTACCGAAGAAGCTCGTGGTCTCGGCAAGACGATTGACGAGATCAAAGCCTGGGCTCCGCCGCCGCGAAGCGGCAGGCGACGCAGGAGGGCCGCCGGTGGCTAAGAAACAGTCTGCGAAACGGTCTTTGGCTCGCCCAAAGAAAACAACGGTTTCGTCCATTGCCCCGAAGCGGCTGGTAAGTGACCTGCGCCGGCTGATCGACCAATCGCGTCATCAGGTCGCACAGACTGTTAACTCGGCCCTGGTGTGGCTGTACTGGAGCATCGGAAAACGGATACGGCAGGACGTGCTCAAGAAAAAGCGTGCAGAGTACGGTGAGCAGATTGTGAACGCACTGAGTGTGCAATTGACAGAGGAATTCGGAAGAGGTTTTAGTCGCCAGAATCTGTTCCGAATGATCCGTCTTGCCGAGGTATTTCCTGACGAGCGGATTGTCTCATCACTGATGAGACAATTGTCGTGGACACATCTGATCTACATCATCGCACTTGATGACCCACTGAAACGCGACTTCTACGCCGAGATGTGTCGCGTTGAACGATGGAGTGTGCGAACGTTGCGTCAAAAGGTTGACGGTCTGCTGTTCGAGAGAACGGTCGTCAGCAAGAAGCCGGAGGAAATAATTCAGCAGGATCTGGCCGCGCTTCGCGAGCAGGACCAGATGACTCCTGACCTGGTGTTCCGCGATCCGTACTTTCTCGATTTTCTGGGCCTGACCGGTACCTACAGTGAGCATGATGTCGAACAAGCCATCCTCCGAGAAGTGGAGGCGTTCATACTGGAACTGGGAACCGATTTTGCGTTTGTCGCCCGCCAGAAGCGGATTACGGTGGACAGCGAAGACTACTACCTGGACCTCTTGTTCTATCATCGGCGTCTGCGGCGTCTGGTCGCCATCGACTTGAAGCTAGGTCGCTTCCAGGCGGCTGACAAGGGGCAGATGGAACTGTACTTGCGATGGTTGGAGGCCCATGACATGCAGCCCGGTGAAGACACACCTTTGGGCCTGATCCTGTGTGCGGACAAGTCGGAAGAACACGTAAAGCTACTGCGACTGAACGAAAGCGGGATCCGCGTCGCTCGGTAC
>JAJSAJ010000794.1 GCA_024274855.1 Planctomycetota bacterium
CGAGCATGCGAACGAGGTGGCGATCGAAATGTTCTACCTCGAACGCGTAGTCGAGCATATCGGTTCGGACGATTTCCGTGTCGGGCCAGATGTCGGGGACGTTGCTGACGTCTGCCAGTTGTTTCCCGCCCTTTGCGCGCCCCGAGCCATACTCGTAACCTCGGTGTGGCTCGTAGCATCCGTACCAGAAGCACCACTGCTCGTTATCCGGAGCGGCATTCAGGAAGTCTTCGAAGTTTCCGGCGTAGTCGCTGGGTGCAATACCGCGAGCCGGCGGTTTGGCTCGACGCTTGTCGAACGGCAGCCCCGCCATGTTGCGACGCTTGCCATTGGCATCAAGGGCAATTCCCGGTGCCCACCCTTTCGCTGTCTTGCCGACGAAGTATCCATGCTCGGCCAACGCTTCCGCATAGGTCTTGATGTCTTTCGGAAAGTAGGGGACGTGGTTGCAAGCCGCCTTCAATTGCCATGAATTGCGACCGGTCAAGATACACGCTCGCGAGGGCGCGCATTTCGCATTCGGTGTGTATGCGCGCGTAAACAACAGACCTTCCCGAGCCACGCGATCGAATCCGGGCGTCTTGACCCAATCGCACCCATAGGCTCCCATGTAGGGATACGAGGCATCATCCGCGATGCAGAACAAGATATTTGGACGCGCGGCCTTAGCTGCGATAGCGGGTGCGGGCAGCATCGGCACCGCTATGGCAGCGGCGATTATCAGCAAGCTTCGTTCCAACATGATCTCTTCCTCATCTGAAGGCACTACAAGAACCGGCAACCGGGTCGACATCCTAAGGGCCGACGAATCAATTATTGTCGCGTTTACTGGGGGGCGTTCGGGCGGCGATCCTCCTTAGCTGCAAGACTGATTCACCCATGGGGCGAGCCCATGGGGGTCTTACGCGGAAAAGTGCGACAGTTATTGATTGGCGAATCCTAAGTCGGGTACAAGCGATCGACCGGATATTGATTATATCAGCCAGCGACCTCCAACAGAACTCAGGAGGAGCCGCTCAGCCGCCCCTGCCCTCTACCGGCCCTGAGCCGGTGGAAGGCACGACTGGTGAGCTCCCCGATCGCCCACTGACGCTAATCGCCAGGATTCACGCAAGAAAACTCGACTTTCACCAACTGAAAATATGGATTGTGCGTTCCCCGGTTTCGCTTTACGACGGTCCGTTCAGGTGCTAGAGTCAATAGTCAAGCCGTTGGGTCTTAATGTCGAGTAGCCGTTCACACCGCTGGGGTCTGACGCAATTTTCGGCGGAGAAGCCGTTTCTTTACGCGAACGCATTTTGTCGCCGAAAATGGGTCTGCCCCCTTGGAAGCGACAAACACCCATCGTTTTGGCCCCGCGAATTGTGACTGGCTGTTCCAGTAGTATTCTTAATTGAGCAATAACACGTGAGGTGGTTGCGATGCGATGTTTTCTGTTTTTCGTCGGCCTTGTCTGCGCGTTATCGATCGGTTGGCACGTGCCGGTGCATGCGGCTGAGCGGCCGAATGTGTTGTGTATTGCGATCGATGATTTGAACGATTGGGTTGGATGCCTGAACGGGCACGCTCAGATCCAGACGCCAAATATTGACCGGCTAGCCCAACGTGGAACGCTCTTCACAAACGCTCATTGTCAGGCGCCACTGTGCAATGCATCGCGCACCAGCCTGTTAACCGGATTGCGTCCTTCGACCACGGGTGTCTACGGCCTGGCACCATGGTTTCGGACCTCGCCCAAGTTCAAGGATCGGGTCAGCCTTTATCAGGCGTTCAAACGTGCCGGCTACAAAACTTTCAGTACTGGGAAAATCTGGCATGGTGGGTATCCACCTCGCAAGGAACGGGCAAAAGAATGTGACAAGTGGGGCCCGAACGCCAGTGTCGGGGCCCGGCCGCCGAAGAAACTGGTACCTCCAACGCCGTGTGGTAATCATCCACTGGTCGATTGGGGAACGTTTCCCCATAAGGATGAGGAGAAAGGGGATTGGGCCGTTGCAAGCTGGGCCACCGAGCAGCTGGAATCGAAGCCGGACCAGCCGTTTTTCATGGCCGTCGGATTCTTTCTGCCGCACGTACCTTGTTATGCCACACAGCATTGGTTCGATTTGTATCCCCAGGACCAATTGGTTCTGCCGCCAGTGCAACCGGGTGATCGGGATGACACGCCTGAGTTCTCGTGGTACTTGCATTGGAAATTGCCCGAGCCACGATTGTCCTGGTTGAAGAGGAACCATGAATGGAAGCACCTTGTTCAGTCGTATCTGGCGTGCACCAGCTTTGTCGACAGCCAGGTGGGGCGGGTGATCGATGCCTTGCAGGCAAGTGGACGTGCGGACAATACGATTATTGTGCTTTGGTCCGATCATGGATGGCATTTGGGCGAAAAGGGGGTGTCGGGGAAGAATACGTTGTGGGAACGATCGAGCCACGTTCCATTGATCTTCGCTGGACCTGGCATTGCCACGCAAGTACCTTGTGACGAACCGGCCGAACTGCTTGATATCTATCCCACCCTGGTCGAACTGTGTCACCTGGCTCCGGTTGATGGACTGGAAGGCCATAGTCTCGTACCTCAGTTGCGGAACTCGAAGACAACACGACCGTGGCCGGCTATCACGACTCACAACCAGGACAACCATACGATTCGTACAAAACGTTGGCGGTATATCCGGTACGCCAACGGCTCGCAGGAGTTGTACGATCGAGAGAATGATCCGAATGAATGGAGGAATCTGGCGGACGATCCGCGTTATAAGGACGTGATTACGGAACTAGCTAAGTGGTTACCCAAAGTGAATGTGCCGCCCATGCCGGGCAGCAAGCACCGCATCCTGGTGCGGGATGGCGATCAATGGATTTGGGAAGAGAAACCGATCGTCCCGGCCGAGAAAATGGAATAGTATGCGAGATTCGGAAAGCAAGGACCGGGCTGACCATGTGTGGAAGGACCCGACGCTGGCCAGGTTGTTTTTGGAAAGCGTGCGCGGAGGCGTTCCGTTCGCCGCCGAGCAGGCGGATATCATGTTCCGTGTTCTGCGGGCCGCCTCGGTCCAAGTCGGCCGGTTTCTGGACATAGGGTGCGGCGACGGGTTCATCGGACATGCGTTGTTGAGTCAATACGGCGAGTCGCGTGGCACGTTCATCGATCTCTCCGATACGATGCTAGATGCGGCTCGAGCCAAGCTGGCTGACCATGCCGATCGGGTCCATGTCGTCCGTGCAGATTTTGGAACGTCCGACTGGATGGGTGCTGTTTCCGAGCAGGGGCCTTTTGACGTCATTGTTTCGGGGTTCTCCATTCACCATCAGCCGGACCGGCGCAAACGCGAACTCTATGCAGAGATTTTTCAGCTCTTGCGACCTGGGGGGATGTTCCTGCATCACGAGCACGTTTCACCCAGATCGAAATGGGCGGAGACCGCTTTTGATCGGCTGATGGTCGATTCGATTTGGGCGTTTCATCAACAGCAGGGGATGGAGAAAACCCGAGCGGAAATCGCGGACCAGTTTGTTCAGCGCAAGGACTGGTCCGCCAACATCCTGGCAACGGTTGAGCTCCAATGCCAATGGTTGAGAGAAATTGGGTTTCAGGATGTTGACTGTTTCTTCAAAGCACTCGAAATCACGCTGTTCGGCGGCCGCAAGAGTAATCGCCGTTGATCGGGGGTGGATGTAGTCGAATGTATAAGATCGCGAGCCGAAATCTCGCGTCTCCCTGGTCTGCTCGGTTCTTCGTAACTCGGTGCGGCACATGCGTTCTGACGGATCTGCAAGACGAACAGCGCAGCCGGTAAACCGGAAGGCTTAACGAATCTTCTCGTCCGGAAGCTTTGCTTTGATGCCTTCATCGATCGGCATCTTCTTCCAGGACTGGCCGCCTGTCTCGGCAATCAGGCGGTTGAGTTCCGAAGAGAGCTTGCCGATCATTTCCGTATAGCGAGCGTCGTCGATCAGATTGTGGAGTTCACCGGGGTCTTTTTTCAGGTCATACAACTCGGCCTTGTGGCGATCTGGCCCACCATCACCATGTGGATAACGCATGTACTTCCAGCGGTCCGTGCGCACGCCGCGCACGTTCGGCGTATAGGGAAACTGTTTTTCATAGTTGTATTCGTAGTACCATGACTTGCGCCAACCG
>JAJSAJ010000795.1 GCA_024274855.1 Planctomycetota bacterium
AGACGAAGACCCCGTGAACGGCTACGAAAATACGAGCGTCCGCTGGCCCGGAATCGCACGTCTTTGTCCACGAGCGGAACTCGCTGACCTTTCTGAAGCGTCGTCTGGGTGCGGAGATCAGATCGCTCACGTCATGCGACCAGACATTGGTTGCAGCAGCGCGTTCTCATTGGCACTCTGGTGCTTATCGGGTGAACGCCGACTGCCGGACAAGACAACCGCGCAGTGCCTGCCCTCGACGATCGTCGTGCCTGTGTGGTAGACTCAGCCGATTCGATCGTGCAACTGACTTGGGCCCAGGCGCCAGTACCGCGTTGAAATGCACAACGCAGGACCCACCTCCCAGGGGGGAGAGGCACAGCCTCCCGGGCTTGGAGACGCGGCGACTCGACGAGTGACCAACGTCAAAGATCGCTGAGTCTTGGACACAATTAAGCGACGAACGGGAGCGAGTCAGCGGGGCCCCGAGCGGTAGGTCGAAACTGGTTGGCGGCCGTGCCGCCCGAGGAAACACTGTAACTAGATAGTCCGTTCTTGTTGGGGAGTGATCACGTGAGACGTCTGTTTATTGCCGGAAACTGGAAAATGAACCTGCTTCGTGAAGACGCGGTTGCGTTAGCGGAAGCCGTTGCGGCAAAAGCAGATACGGTAGGCATGGTCGATTTTGCTGTCTGTCCGCCCAGTGTCTATTTGGACGCGGTCGGCCAAGCACTGCGCGGATCAAAGGTTGGATTGGGCGCCCAGAACATGTACCACGAGGCGAAAGGGGCGTTTACAGGCGAACTGAGTGCGGCCATGCTCCTGGATGTCGGTTGCCAGTATGTAATTTTGGGTCATAGCGAGCGGCGACACATCCTGGGCGAAACGGACCTGGACGTAAACCGTAAAGTCAAAGCGGCGATCGCCGCTGGCTTGAGTCCTATTGTATGCGTGGGTGAAACGCTCGCTCAGCGTGAAGCCGAGGAGACACTTCAGCTGATTTCCAGCCAATTCCGGGGGTCGTTGGCGGATTTGACGGAAGACGACATGCAAAAGGTTGTTATTGCGTATGAGCCAGTTTGGGCGATCGGTACCGGCCGGACGGCAAGTCCCGAGCAGGCTGAGCAGGTTCATGCCGATCTTCGCCAAATGCTGAAAGACCAGTATAATACGGCCGTTGCCGACACGGTTCGAATCCAGTACGGTGGGAGCGTTAACGAGGGCAATGCGGCATCGCTGCTGTCACAACCGAACATTGACGGCGCGCTGGTCGGGGGCGCATCGTTGAAAGCGGATAGTTTCCTGGCTATTGCAATCAAGGCCATCAGCGGCTAGTCAGTCGGCATCCCAGTACCCCCAACGATTGGGCTTGCTGCGTAAGCGCCCGCAGACAACAGGAAGGATACTCAGTGTAATGAATGCTCTTGCAGTTCTATTCGGCATCGTCATGTTCTTGACGGCCGTTTTTCTCATTCTTCTGGTCCTTGTTCAGCGAGGTCGGGGCGGAGGTTTGTCCGGTGCGCTCGGAGGCATGGGGGGACAAAGCGCTTTTGGAACAAAAGCAGGGGATCTGTTTACCAAGATCACGATGTACGCTGCCACGTTTTGGATTCTGCTTTGTATCGCCGCGATTCTAGTCCTGAATCCCCAGAAGATCGCAAAAAGTAACGCAAAATCTGAAACGCCTGAGTTCACAACCACCGTACCTCTGTCCAAGGACGATGCCAAAGCAGGGTCGTCAAAGAGCACCTCCACCGACAAGATCGAAGACAAGACCAAGGCGGGGGCCGCTTTAGGCGAGCAACCGACGAGTTCTGACTCGGGCAAGGAGACCGCGCCGGTGGCCCCCTCCAAAAAAGAGTGACCACGCACCGCTCGATCCAGATACGCTCAGCAGCCAAGAGGCCTCAGTCGCTTTGCGTGAACTGTTCGCGTCGAGGCCGCCGAGCCGATCCGTTATTCGGGCCCACTCATTAACAGCACGCACTATGTCATGTCCCGTTCGACGAGGCCGCGCGGTCGGAACGCCGCAAGAAATAACGTCACCGGACGGCACGGCCGCCAACCAACTTCGAGCTGCCGGTCGGGGCACCATTGGCCCGCTTCCGTTGGTCGCTTAACTTTGTCAACAACGTAACGATGTTTGAGTTCAGTAATCCGAAAGAGGGCGCGAACGCCGTTTCGCCAAACGTTTCGGTCCCCTCTCGAGATCCTATTTTAGGGAGTGCCAAAGCCTTGCTATTGAGTATGACGGGTCATGGTGAATCGCACATTCAGCAGGACGAAGTCTCCGTTGGCCTGGAAGTTCGGACCTTGAACAGCCGGTACTTCAAGCTGACGGTTCGAGCCGGCGAAGGATACACGATCCTGGAACCTCGGATCGAGCCGATTGTGCGCCGCTACGTTCGGCGAGGCACGGTACAAGTCACTGTCAAGGTGGTCGAGCGAGCGTCTGCTGAAGACTACCGATTAAATGTCGACATCCTGGCCAGCTATCGTCAGCAGCTTGAAGAACTATTCGACCAACTTCACGTCCCGGACGCAGTTCACTTGGATTCGTTGTTGATGCTGCCGGGAGTTGTCGATCCCGGTGAAGTCGACAGTCGGCGTACAGAGCAGGCCTGGCCCCTCATTCAGCAAGCACTTGAGCAGGCGTTGAACAACTTGGCGCAGATGCGTGCCGAGGAGGGGCGAACGATGCAAAAGGACCTCGATCACCAGCGCGAAACAGTCCTCGCTGAACTGGCACAAATTGAGGTACAAGCACCCCGAGTTGTCGAAGCCTACCGAGACCGTCTGGCCGATCGACTGCAGAAACTTCTGGCCGAACATGACGCCAAATTCGACTCGGCCGATATCATACGCGAAGTCGGGATGTTCGCTGAGAGAAGCGACATTTCGGAGGAGCTCGTTCGACTGCGCAGCCACATTGACCAATTTCAGTCGATCGTCGCACTGCCGGAGAGCAGTGGGCGAAAGTTGGATTTCCTAACGCAAGAGATGTTCCGCGAGACCAACACGATCGGAGCAAAGGCAAACGACGCTCAAATTGCCCGGCACGTTGTCGAAATCAAAGCGGCAATTGAGCGGATGCGAGAAATGATCCAGAACATCGAATGAATAAGCCACAGGGTAAGCTGGTAATCCTATCGGGACCGTCGGGAGCGGGAAAATCGACGGTTGTTCAACTTCTGCTGGAAGCCTGCCCGCTTCCATTGGTACTGAGCGTTTCGGCCACAACGCGACCACCTCGACCTGGTGAAATCGATGGTGTGCATTATCACTTTCTGAGCAAAGATGTATTTCAAAGCCGGCGTGCTGCGGGGGATTTTCTGGAATGCCGTGAGGTGTTTCGATGCGGGCACTGGTATGGAACGCTCAGGTCCGAAGCCATGGCTGGCCTGGCCGCGGGCAAATGGGTCATTCTGGAAATCGATGTTGAGGGAGCGGCTGACGTACTGAAACAGATGCCCGAAGCGATCACCCTGTTTCTTCATGCGGGTACAATGGAAGAACTGGAACAACGACTGCGACTGCGACGTACGGAAACCGAGACGTCAATCGCAAGACGGCTCGAAGTCGCTCGGCGCGAAATGGCATTCGCCGATCAATATCAATACGAGATCATCAATGCGTCGGCCCCTCAAGCGGCCGACACGATTTGCACCATCCTGAAACGAAGCGGAGATTGAAGACATGTTGGAAGAACTGAAAAATGAGGCCATCGTCAAGAAGGTAGGCGGGCGGTTCAGACTCTCGACGTTGATCCAAAAGCGTTTGGTCCAACTCAATGCCGGAAGCCGTGCACTGGTCGACCTTGACACGGGCGACAAGATGGCGGTCGTTCTCCGGGAAATCGCGGAAGACAAGATTTTTCTAGATCTTTCCAAGGAAGTCAAAATCACGGGCGAAACGCCCGAAGGCGGCGCGGGCCCTGAATTCGGTGCTTTCCAGCCATGAACAATCGGCGAATTGTCATTGGGGTGACAGGCGGCATCGCAGCTTTCAAGACGGCTGCCCTTGTTAGTCAGCTGGTGCAGGCCGGCGCTGAGGTCCAGGTGGTGATGACCGCCACGGCAACTCGGTTTGTCGGTCCACTCACCTTCGCGGCCCTGACCGGACGGTCGGTGGCTTGCGATGGACTGGATGAGCACGCATTTCCACAAGGAGCGCACATCACACTCGCCCGGCAGGCTCAGCTACTATGCGTCGCACCGGCCACCGCGAACATCCTCGCCAAAGCAGCTCACGGCATCGCGGACGACTTGATGTCCACCATGCTGCTGTCCTTTGAAGGACCGGTACTCCTCGCTCCTGCGATGAACCCCGACATGTGGAACAAGCCGTCCGTTCAACGCAATATTCAGCAGCTTGAACAAGATGGTTTTCTATTGCTACCGCCCGATGATGGTTGGCTAAGCTGTGGACGTGTCGGCAAAGGCCGCATGGCAGACCCGGAACTTATTTTCAAGGAGATCGACCTGCAACTCGCCGACTTGTAAGGCTACGCACAAGGGCCATTTGTGATAGGCTACATCGCGACAGCTCTCCACCGGTCGACGACGGGCTCCGACATACCGATCGAGCCCAGCCAGAATCGCAAAACAGATATTCGATGGCACGAATCCTGATAACCTCCGGCCCCACTCGCCAGCACCTGGATCCGGTACGTTACTTGACCAATGCCTCAAGTGGTCGCATGGGGACGGCATTGGCACAAGCCGCACTTGAGGCGGATCATGACGTTGTGATTGTGACCGGCCCGGTCGATGTTACCTATCCGCAACGGGCCGAAGTGATTCACGTTGTGTCAACCGAACAGATGCTCGATGCATGCACGTCTGTTTTTCCCCACTGCGATGGCATGATTGCCGCCGCAGCGCCTTGCGACTATCGTCCGGTTGAAACGGCCCGCGACAAACTAAGCAAGACAGGCCATCCGTTGCTGCTTCGGTTGGTTGAAACACCAGATATCGTCGCGGCCTTGGCCCGCACCAAGCGTCCTGCACAATGGATTGTCGGTTTCGCGTTAGAAACCAATAATGAACATGCTCGAGCCATGGCGAAGCTCGCCAAAAAAAACTGCGATCTCATCGCCCTAAACGGCCCACAAGCGATCGATTCGGATCGCAATTGTATCAAGCTGCTCGATCGCACCGGCCAAGTCCTTCTCGCCACTGAGGGTTCCAAAACCGATGTCTCCCATGGAATAGTGCGAGCGATTTGCCAAACCCTCATCAAGTAACAGCCGCTCTTGAACGATTTCCCCTCCCTCGATTGGCGGACGAGCACGCTCAGCGATTGGTTACCGGCGAAAGGCAGCATTGAAGACGTATCGCGGGAATCACCTGCGGGGTCTGGACCGCGGAACTCCTAAAACTTCGCGCCCTTTCCCTGAGTTTTCTTTCGTTGGAAAGCTGAATTCGTCGAATAGTGATACGGTGGCCGGACCGGGCAGTGCCCAATACATGTAGTCGTTCACGGGATTTTCGTCTGCCATCGCGTTAGCACCGGAGTTTTCCCCGGTTTCCCACACGCCCGATTTATCATTAGTCATTTGACATGACTCATTGATCATCGAGAGAGGCAGCACGGCGGGGGCATACTTTTTCCACTGACCACTGACCACCGACAAATGACAAATGACAAATGACAAATGACAGCTCCCGTTGGTCGCTGGAACGTTGTCAGGAACTTAACGATCCCTGGAGTTAGCAGTACAGAAATCACGGGGAACCGCGGTAAACGCGCTAGTAGGATTCAACCGATGACCATGTTTTCCGGCATCCCGGTTTTCTTGTTGCGCACTCGCGATCGGTGGATTCGACGATTGTTCGAACAGCCCAGAACGATCGTAAGACCCCTGACATTTGCCGATGTTCACCAACATCGGCGTGAGGTGCATGGCGACGTTGACCGCACACCGTGCCAATGCCCGACATGCCGCCACACGCGGCGTCAACGTGACGCGGCCACGTCCTAGGTTCGTCTCAAGAACAGCCTTCACACGACAGCGCAACACCATTTCCGCCAATTTCGCGGGGCGAAAGGCGACAATGTGCTGCAAGAACCAAAAAAACCCCGCCGTTCGCAATGGAGCGTACGGCGGGGCCGGAACAGAGAAGAGGCCAACGTTGTCAAATGCGACAACGTAATCCCAACCAAAAAATCGGGATAACTGACGACTTGCCATCGATCAGTACGCAATTGATGATAGCAAAGTCCGCCCGAATGTCCATAGTTTCGCAGAAAAAAGTCTCTACCCCTAAATGGGATGGTCGGCATGAAGGCCACTGACGTCGACTAAGGGCTCGATAAACAACTCTAGCGGAACTCGCACGCGAAGGCCTCTCCAACAGGCCCAGAGCCGCGTTCGAACTGCGGCGTTCGCGATACCATTGTTTGCTGGTCCCGAGTTCCCTTATAGTGTCAACCCTGGGGCGGCAGGGCCGCCAACCAACTGGCGGAACAAGAAAAACAACCCAAGAAAGACGACAATGAGCAAATTCCTCGATACGTGTCTTCAAGCTGTCCAGGCAGGCGGCCAAGTGTTGACGGAAATGCGAGGTCGAGTTACGGCGACCGAAAAAGCCCCGAAGGATGTGGTTACCGAGGCCGATTTCAAGTCACAGCGTGTGATTCGCGACCTATTACTCGAAGCCTACCCCGAGCATGGTTTCATCGGCGAGGAACAGGTAGACCTAACACCCGGAAAGTCGACATCGGCCTACACCTGGATCGTGGATCCATTGGATGGAACGTTGAATTACGTCCATCAATTGCCGGGATACGCCGTCTCCGTGGCCTTGACACACCATGACAAGTTATTAGTTGGTGCCGTCTATGACCCGGTTTTGAACGAGTGTTTTTCGGCACAATGCGGCCGTGGCGCCTGGCTCAACGGAGTCCCCATCACAGCCAGTCGCTGTGAATCCATCTGACAAGCAATGGTCGCAGCTAGCTTGCCCGCCCAAGTGGACAAGGACTCGGCCGATTTCGCACAGTTTATTGCCGCCGTTCAAAACTGCCAAACGGTACGCCGCCTGGGTTCCGCGGCATTGAATCTCTGCTATCTGGCCACCGGGCGGCTTGATGGATACTGGGCGACCTGCGTCAAGAACTGGGATGTCGCGGCCGGTGCGTTGATCGCCGCGGAAGCTGGCGTGGTAATCAGCGATCTGAACGGTCGACCGTTCGATCTGGACGACCCCAAGTTCGTTGCGGCAGCCACATCAAGGCTGCACCATGAACTGCGCGAGGTCCTTTGCGAGGCCACTTAGTTGGACAGCGCCACTTTTTTCATTTCGCACTAAGCATGAAGGGGTTTTGACCAGTCCAGGGCGAACCTGCTTGCGAACGGCGAACGCGAGCAATCCGCGGGGCGTCTCGGCTCAGCAGGATCCTCCCACTCGGCTGCGAGCAAGCCGTACCGGGCCAAAACACCCCCTCGATCGGGGAACTTCGATCCGTTTGCGCCAGGCCGGAGCATTCGATCAAGGGTTCTCGTGGGGATTTACGCTTTGAGAAGCGGCCTCACGAGCCTAAACTGGAAGTTTGGCTCATCTCTTTTTTCGTTTTCCACGCTTTTCGATCGTGCAGCGTACGCATCGGCGCGCACGCTCCGGCTGAACGAGATCACCGTGGCTACCAAATACTCGGTCTTTATTCTGGTCACCGCCATTTTCGTGGTCTCCGTCCGCGCCCAGCAACCGGCGGAGCCAACGGCATCCAAGTCGCGTGGCATCACGGTGGCCGAAGTGAAGCCGGAAATGTTCTACCTGAAGAACAAAGATGGCGATTTGGTCTATGTGCCGGATTTCTCATTCGAGCAGTGGGAAAAACTGGTTCGGCAGGCGCGCAACCTTGCGGACCCGGCGCGTCCACTGTTTGTCATGGAAGAAATGACCTTCGACGGTGACGTAGGTCCACTGGGCGCCCACCTTCGCATCTTGTGCCGCGTCACCATTCGAACGTCCGAAGACGAGACGCGATCGAATTGGATTCGGATTCCGCTACATTTGAATGGGGTATTCTTGGAACGGAGTCCGGTGTTCGAAGGTCCGGGAGAGCATTTCGTCACATTCGACGAGTTACGGGACGGGTATATTCTTTGGATTCAGGCCAAGCCCGGAACGAATCATCAGATGACGCTCGACGTTCTCAAGCCAGTCGAGCATGTGGGCGAGGAGTCGCGGCTTACGCTCCACGTACCGGCACCACTGGCCTCGCATTTGACATTGCGTATTCCGGACAAGGAGGCGGAAGGGACGATTAGCGCACCCGGCGACAGCACGGGACGACCTCTGGCATTCAAGCGGCGTCCCGACGGTCACGGCGAGTTTACCGCACGTGGCATCCGGGGCGAGACAACCGTGCAATGGCACAAAGGATCAATATCAGGCAGTGCCGAGACTACCCGACTGGACATTTATGGATTAGTGCTGGTCACTGCCGACGAATTGCTTCAAGAAGTTCACACAGACGCTCGGTTCGTGGTGCACAGTTTCAGCAATCCGATCGAACGATTTCGCGTTCGGCTCCCACGAGGGATGCGTTTCCGCGAATCACCGGAGCCTGGGTACAGTGTGCAGGTTGTGAAAGAAGACACGGACGCGGACCCGCAGGTTCAAGTGGTCGAAATCCGTTTGAAGCAACCGGCTCCTCAAGAAGCGCATATTCGTCTTATTGCAGAGTTGCCTCCGGGCCCGGGCACGTCTCCCGAATCGCTCAGCATTTCGCGTCTGGTCGACAGGCCAATCCGTTTTCAACCGGCCCGATTCGAGTTTATTGACGCCGTACGTCACCGCGGCCGCATCAACTTCGTTGTCAAAGGCGACTGGTCGCTGCAATGGCATGACTCACCAGACATTCCACGCGTCGAGCAAGGATCGGATTCAACATCCTATGCTGGGGCCGTCGCTTCGTTTCGCTATTTTGCACAGCCGTGTGATCTGGAAGTATCGATCCACCAACAGGCGACACGAATCAGTGTTGAACCGGAATACAACGTCATTGTTGATGTACAGCAAGCAAGGTTGTTTGCAGTCCTTTCATGCCGGACAAGCGGTGCGAAATCGGGCCCGTTGGCCGTGCATATTCCTGGCTGGACGGTCGAAGTTGTGAAGTTCGATCATGTCGACCACACGTCTCCGATCGACTTCAGTCAAGTCGCTCCGCTTCTTGTACCGATTCCGGTGGCGGCGCAATCGGTCGGCCGGTTCACACTCCGCATCGAAGCGAGTTGCGACCTGACGGCGGGGGTCATATCGAGCACGCAGCCGCTGCGTATTTCATTACCTCAGATCGAAGCTGCGAATCCCGCTCGCGCGAATCTGATTGTGAGTCCGGCCACGGTAACGATTACACCGGCGCAGAACGTCGCTTTGACACCTCGACCGCACGATACGCAGGCTCTGTCGCCTCTTGTCATTCCATCGTCTTCACCGACAGAACCGACGGAAGCCGGCTCGTTTCGATTTCGCGATCGCGGGGCGATGGAACCGGCGATTTTTGTAGCCGATTTTCGTGTGCAACCCGGGTCGATTTCCGTATCAAACGCAAGCCATATCACGTTTGCCAACCGAGAGATCGCGATCGAGCAGCGTTTTTCTTTCAGTGTGCTACACGAACCGGTCTCCGCACTCGCACTCCTTGTTCCCAGGCAGGTTGTGGACCAGGACCGTGTCAACT
Organism: Planctomycetota bacterium; assembly: GCA_024274855.1. Taxonomy (GTDB): domain Bacteria; phylum Planctomycetota; class Planctomycetia; order Pirellulales; family Pirellulaceae; genus JAJSAJ01. Next base: position 9,670 of record JAJSAJ010000795.1, read on the forward strand.
TGCGTCTGCTGCTGAACGATCAAGCCTTGCCGTCCGTCGTCGTGGGCCCCGCGGACGAGGATCATTTCCGGGTTGAGGCCAAGTTACCGACCCCGCTGCTCGGGCAAGCGGAACTGAAAATCGTGCAGCCCCGCCGCTCGATGCCCAAGCTATCCGCGAGCACGCCGAACCAAATCACGATTCCCTTGGTTTTTCCCGTTGCGGATGCAGCCAGTCACACGACGATCGTAGACAACAACTTGACAATTCTGTATCCCCGTCAAATCAAGTTAGAGCTCGTCAAAGGCCCTTGGGCAATTGACGAAACCCAATCGGAACGCGGCAAAATGCAATTGACCACCGCCTCGGACGGTGGGGACGCGGTCTTGCGACTCACATTACGGCCCGCCGCACTGGCTGGAGCGACGATCATACGGCAGGTGTGGCACCAAACGTGGCTGGCCAATTCAAAACGACGTGATCGAAGCGTTTTCCGGGTCTTGACCCGTGAGTCGCAATTGAAAATCGTCTTGCCGCACAGTTCGCATCAAGTTGCGACGCCAATCAAGATTGCCCTGGACCAACGCCCACTTGCGCAAACGGCAGCGGATCCAAACGGCCAGGTGATCGTAGCCCTTGAGCCGTCGAATGGCCAGGCAGCTCATGAACATGTCGTGGAGATCTGGTACACATTTGTTGAACCGCCGTTTCGCGACGGCAGTCTACGGTTGGATGTTGCGCGTCTCGATGGTGTCGATCAGGCAGAACAGAGTTACTGGGAGTTAATACTGCCATCGAGTGATGTCTTGATTCGGAGCGACTCCACCATGACGGAAGACCAGAAGTGGCAGTGGAGCGGCCTGGGATGGCGACGGCACTCCACGTCGAATCAGAAAGACCTTGAAGACTGGATCGGAGCAACTCACCAGGCCCCCATTCCGTCGACGACAAATCGATATTTATTCACAACGTTCGGCGCGCCGTACCAGATGGAGGTCACTACATTGTCCCAGGGTGTTCTGGTGTTCGTCGCCTCGGGCACGCTCTTGGTCGTAGGTCTGTTGTTCGTTTATTTCCCGATCTTCAGGCATCCTGTTACGCTGTTGGTTTTGGGGATCGTGGTTTTCGCATTGGCTTGGTTTCGCACCGAATTGGCGGTTCTTGCAGGACAAGCAGCACTCCTGGGACTCGCCCTGGTCTTAGTCGCCTACCTGCTGCGCCGGACACTGGAGCGTCCGGTTCCGGATGGTCGGTCATCCGGCGGACGACAGGCATCGCACAGTTCACAGATGCTAGATCTTCAACTAAGCCGGGCAGAAGGAAGCTCACGAATTGCGCCGCTCAGCAGTGCCTCGTCGGGCTCCAAGGCATCGTCGGAGTCTCGACTATGACACGTGGTGGGCGTTCTTTTTTGCTCGTCGGCCTGGCATTGAGTCTGGTGCTCTGCCAACTTCCAAAACAGCCGAGGGCTCAGGCACGATTACCGAACCAACGTCGCGCCGGCACCGTCCGGTACCGCAAAGTATTGGTTCCACAATCCGAAATCACGCAACTGGCACACGGCTACATGCCGATGAAACGTGACGAGTTTCATACGTTGCTCAAACGACTTCAAGAAGGCAGCAAGGAATCGGCTCCCAGGACAACTCGCATTGAATCAGCCTGGTATTACGCGTCCGCACAGGGCGATGTGCTCACCAACGGCATAGCACTCTTGAACATTGTCCACACCGATGGCGGTTTAGCGCAATTGCGACTTGGCCCCAGTCGATTGGGACTCGGACCGGCGCGTTGGCGGAACTCCCAACAACCGGCGACCACCGGCATTGATGCGAGCGGCCGATTTGTGGTTCTGGTGCAACAGAGTGGCGCGTTATTTTTTCCTTGGACACTGCGTGGCCTGCCGAGTACGCGGCAAAACACCCATTTCGTGTTGACACTGCCCGAGACACCTCGGGCCTATGTTGTTCTCGATCTTCCGACGGACAACATGCTAACTGCCGAACAGGGACTGGTAATTCGTTTCGACCAGCCGAAAAAACAATCATCACAAATGGGCATCCCGTCTCTTCCGAACGCGATCCCCCCTCTTGCTAAAGGGCGTGGTCGCTGGCTCATTCAGTCAGGTGGAATCTCCCGGATACAGCTAAATGTGACCCCTGGCAATGCGACTGGCCGCGGGCAGCAACCGCTTGAGTTGCAGCAAAGCACGACATACCATTTGGCTGAAGACGGATTGGGGATCCAGATCGACCTGCGAATCGGTGCAAGTCGACCCGCGGTCAGTACCCTGGTATTCGAGTCCGATTCAGAGATTGAAGTGACGTCAGTCCGAGTCGGCGGCATCCCAGTCCCTTGGACATCCTTGTCTGATAACGGGCGTTCTGTCAGACATGTGTCTGTCTATTTGACATCCCCTATCGATAATGACACGACATCGCTACAGATCATTGGTGTCGCACCGCTACGGACGGATTCACCCTGGAAACTTCCCGGCATTCGACTCAACGCCAGTTTCTGGCGACAAGCAACCACGACTATCCGAGTTACGGAGTCGCTTGAGCTTTGTCAACTGGCTCCTATCAATGCATTCCCAATTCGAGTAGAGCCGTCATCGGACAATGCAGCCGAGCAGCTGCGCACATTTCAGTTGCTGGCACCCGACGGCACGCTGCAGGTCGTTGTCCGTCGACGTTCAACGCGAGTCGCCGCCACAATTGACACGGTCATTGGTGTCAGCAGTGGCACATTGACAGCAAAAACGGTTGGCGACCTACGGTGCGAGTTCGGCCGCCGATTTGCAATAGATGCCACCATCCCGGTTCCATGGACGATTGATGGCATTGAGACAGAGCCGGCCAATGCGATCGAGGACTATCGATTCATCGGTCGTTCATCTGGGGCCAAACACCTTCAAATTCGACTCGCCAGGCCGCTGACCCCTGAACGTTCGATTCGTCTAATCATCCGCTCGCACCGCGTAAGCGGTTCGTTATTACGTGCGGACGGTTTCCGTCCTTTCCAACTTGTCGGCGTCGCTTCGGCGTCATACCGCGTAGCCATCGTACCGGATCGAGCGTACCGACTGGCCCTTTCGGGAGACGCCGACCTGGTGCAACTGGATCCTCGCGAAATTGGTGCCGACGACGCGAGACAATCCCAACAGTTTAGTGGCAGCCTGGCGTTCATCGATGACGCTCGTGCCGACTTGTTGCAAATCAAAGTAACCCGGGAGAACCCAGCCTTTTCCGCGTTAATCCACGTCGACACCGAGGTCAGTTCGAACCAACTGACAGAATCGTATCGAATTGTTTGCCGGCCCGATTCGGTTCCCGTGACGCGTCTGCTGATCCATCTTTCCGAATCTCGTGAAAGTGAGCTTCGATGGACACTTGATCGACCGGACGGGAGCATCCTGCGAGCTCGACAACTGGACGAAAACGAACCGCTGCGATCTCCATCGAGCAACTCCGGAGAGACATGGGAAATCGTGTTGCGAAAGGCGCAAGCGGAACCATTTACGATCCAAGGCCGGCGGGAAACCCGAATGACCGATGCGATGCCGGTCTCGCTCCCGGCACTCCCTGCGGCAACGTCTCAGGAAGCCTGGCTGACAGTCCGGTCAACAGAGGGCAACCCCCTTTCAATCGAAGCCCATTCAGTCCGGGCAACCCCACCCAAGCCAGTGCCAGCCGGTCGTGTGCGGACGGTTCTCGCGAGGTACCGATACGATCCATCTCAGAAAGCGCGTGTCACGCTCAACCACGTCAAGCGACTCGAAGGACGCTCGCCCGTCTGGGCATGGCAGGCCTCGCTAGTATCACGATACGACCGCCGAGGACACACCATTCATCATATGATCTATCAGATCGAGAACACCGGGCGATCGAATTTCGAATTGCGAATCCCGAACGGATTCACGATGCGTCGAATCGAAATCGACGGTACCATGGCCGCTGATTCGAACAGACCGGGCAAGGACCACGAATACACGATTCCACTGCAGGCTCAAAAACGGTTCGCACGCGTCGAGGTTGTTTATCAAGCAAAAGGACCGGCTCCAGGCATCGTTGCCCACCTCCAACCCGCTTTCCCCGTAACAAAGATCCCTGTACTGAACCGGCGATGGACCGTTTGGATCCCATCAGGCTTTCAGACGATGCGCGGAGATCCCCGCGTCTGTCCTACCATCCGCGATACAATCGACTGGAAGCACCGGCTGCTCGGCCCACTCGCCGGACAGACGCCGTTCCATCCGTTTTCGGCAACGGATTGGCAGTCGCTTGTCACCGACACGGACGGCGCGGCAATCGCTCCCGCTCACTTGTTCCTACAGCGACTCGGAAAGTCTCTGCGCAAGCTCAAGACCGATTCAACATCCTCGACCTGGCGCACACTACTGCTGCAATATACGGGCCAACTCGATCAATCGGGCGGAGCAGATCCAGCCACTCTTTGGATTGATGCTTCGTCGTTGGCAGACGTTGGCTTTTCTGTCGATCAGGTATTGCCGGTAACCGACGCCGAGGTTCCGTTACAGATGGCAAACGGAGTTATATCGAGATCGAATCTCGTGGTCGTCGCCCAGGGACGTACGTTATTACTCACAAGTCGAGTTGGCTTGGCACGCTATTTTCCTTCACTGCAGCCAACCAACACACGGGCCGTCGTGACCGCAACGGCCGGCAGCGAATTGGCACGTCAACTCGCCCAACTTCCAGAACACCAGCAACCAGGACTCCTGCCGGTTCGTGCTTGGATCTCCGAACCGGCCGTTCCCGCATCTCCGTGGCGAACCGCGAGAGGATCACTCAACCGGCGTCTGGCGGGAGAGTCGACTCGGATTTGTGACGTTCTCCTCCAACCAAACGGCACATACTCACTGGCCATCTATCAACCGGCAGCATTTCGTGCAATGGGATTGGGGGCTTTATTGCTGGCAGCCGGTATCGCGATTCTGCTGGTACGCCACGTGCCAAGTGTCGCCGGGCCGATCTTGGTCACGCTCTCGGTGATCGCCATGTTGGTTCCAGGTTTTCTGGTACCGATATCGTCCGGCGTGTTTCTTGGAATGCTGATCGCCGTAGCCGGCATGCTCGTCGCACGAGTCCTAGCGGCGCGGCGCCGACCTCCCGCACGACAATGTGGCAGCACGGCGACGATGATCACCGCAGGGGCAACTGGAGCCGCCATTCTCCTGTTTTTTCTGGCGATCGCCACCCGAACAACGGCTGCTCAAGAACCGGACGAAGTCGTTTCCGAAGAACCGATCTATCGAGTGTTGGTCCCCGTAAACGAGCGTCGGGAGCCGGTCGGACAATACGATTACTTGCCGATGCAGTTCTACGAGACCATTCACCGTTCTGGAGCAAAGGGATCGCAAGCGGAACGAGAGCCGTTGATTCGCAGCGCTTTTTATCATGCTGTATTCAACTGGCGTCACCAGCGATCAGCCTTGAATCTGACAAGCCTGATCGCTCGGTATCAGCTTGAAGTGTTTCTCCCCAACCAATGGGTCGCGTTCCCTTGGTCAAGCGACGTCCAACAGATTGAGATCCTCGAAGCCCGTATTGGAGGCAAACCTGCCGAGCTAGTATGGAACAGCGATCGCACCACCTTTTCAGTGCTCGTATCATCGCCGGGAATCGCGGAATTGGAGTTAGTATTGCGGGCGGCAATTGGCGAAACACAGACGAGCCGCGAGTTGGACTTTCCGATTCCACGCATCCCGCAATCGATCCTGCGTATCGAAGCCCCGGCTGACGCGGTTGGGATTAAAGTCCCGTCAGCACTCGGGACGTTTTTTCTGGACATCGATTCTGGAGCGATTGAGTACCAATTAGGCCCTGCTGAATCACTGCAAGTCGACTGGCCCGCGGAAAGCAGCGTGGCCGAAACGAGCCCGATGGAAATCGAACAACTGATGTGGCTTCAGCTGGCAACCCGTGAAAATGCACGTCCTGTCGTTATCGATTCCAAATTCAAGTTTCGCCGAATCGGCGGAGACATTCAGCAAGTCACGCTACTTGCTGACCGTACACTCCACATGTTGCCCCTGACCGCCGCCCAACAAGAGATGCTCTATCCGCCGGTCGTTCATGACGGAAAGCGGCGGACCATGGTCTTTACACTGAAGGAACCTGCCACCAGCGAATTCACGTTACACGTCCAATTCGAAGTAACTGGCATCACCGAATTCGGACACATTCGACTGCCTCATCTCAGCACGACTACAGGACGTGTTACTCGCCGTTGGCTGGCCATTAGTGCATCACCGGCAATCGAGGTGACGCCCTCAACCAGCGATTACGTGGTGCCCCTCGACAATGCCGAATTTCTGAACGGATGGGGCCAGCCCGACATGGCGCCCCAACTGACATACCGACTGCTCGATGCCGAACCGATGTGGTATATCGCGACAGGACCCCATCCGCCACGGACCGCTGCCAGCCAACTCCTTGATGTCCGTGTCGACCGAGTTTCGATTAGCTGGGTCTTGCAAGCAAGACTCACAACAACCGATGGACGCATTTTCCAACATCGATTGCGAGTCCCGGCAGATGTCATAATCGAGTCCGTGGCGGTCATTCAGGACGACACGAGAATTGTTGCCCACGCGTTTCAGGATCAAAGTGGTGTTGTTACGGTCTTCCTGGATCGAGGCGTCGAAGGGCAACACCGATTGGAATTTCGTGGATATCAACCACGAACTTCCAACAAAAGTCGCTTTGCCATGCCCACCTTGTCGTTGCTTGGAGCAAGCCTGATCGAAAACAGGATTAATATTTATCGCAGCGCGGAGGTACTGGTCGAAGTGAGGCCGAGCAGCAAATGGACTTCGGCCCGTGCCGCCGACATCGGCCGATTTCACGAGCCTTTTGGACGCATGGTCGCCTCCTATGACATCGCACCCGATGGTACCGCCAACAAGTCCCACACGTTACTTGTCGTGCGTCGAAATCATCCACGCATTGATATGAGACTCGTTACAACATTGCAGCGAGTAGATGATCAATGGGAAGCCGAAGCTCTGCTGACAACCACCCTTGACCCAAAAGTTCCGGGCGTGCTCGACAAACTGCGGTTTGAGATTCCGATCGCATGGTCCGGCCCCTTCTCCGTCGAACCGAGCATGTCTTACCGAGTTCACCCGGTGCCCGGTCAACGCAAAAACCACCTCGTGCTGCTGCCCGATCAGCCGGTGTCCGATCGCATCACGATAACTATCCGCGGTCCGCTGATGATGAGCGAAAACGAACGGGTCAGTACGCCCGATATCGTCCCGCTCGATACGGCAACCCCCCACCGCTTCCTCGTGCTACCCACTCGACTGAACCAGCAACGAGTCAGCTGGAAAACGCGAGGATTGCAGCCAATCGCTGTCCGCGATGCGTTACCAACCGCGTTGCCCGAGCCCACGCATATTGTCGCATATCGCATTTGGGCCAGGTATCGAGCCTGGTCCAAACCTCGAGCAGTCATCGCCAATGTTCAACGCGTCGCCAACGAAAAACAAATCAGCTTGGCCGAAGTGTTTCTTGGCGAACTGCCGGGCAACCGATTCTGGGGAACAACCGTTTTTCAGCTCGAACCGGCCGGAACGGCAAGCTGTACATTGACGGTCCCAGAACAAATCGAGTTGATCCATGTCTCCGTTGATAACGTACCGGCAACCTTAATTCCCTTGCCCAACCGACGATGGCGCGTGCAGCTTGGACCAAACCAACTACCGCAACTGGTGGCGGTCGTGTTTCATCGGCCAGCTCAATCCGATGCACTTCAACTGCAAAGTCCATGGATTGACAACTTCGACGTCGAGAAAACTCTCTGGTCCGTCCATGCGCTGCACGAGAACACTTGGGCCGTTCAAGACAAACGCGCCGTTCCAATCAGCCAATTACGTCAAACGGCGATCCGGCTCGGAAGAACTGCCAACCTGATCAAATCGACTTCAGAGACTCTGTTGGACAACCCGTTGGAGGAAGTTACCGACTGGTACACACCCTGGGCCATTCGGCTGGCAACAACGGTCGCCCATGCAACCCGGCTTCAGAAGACGCCAAGGACTCAAGAGTCAACAGAATCAGAAACGATTTCCTGGACGGATGTCGAAAAACAGCAGGACTTGATCGCCAAGCGTTTGAAGGTCGACGGCGTTTGGCAAGATGCACTCCATGCGACGGCCGATCGGCCACAGACTGAAGATTTGTTTCTGGCTAGTTGTCGCCCGGCGGATTCCGCAACCGGATACGCCTTTAACGGAGCGGCGCCGTACGTCTCGACCACGGCCCAGACGCGGCGACTGGACATAGGGGCGAGCCGATTGATTTCCGCCTGGTGCGTCGGACTCATGGGACTCGCCTTGCTCTGGCTGAGTCGACGACGCGGAATTGTGACACGCTTGGCCGAGTGGCCCCAGATTGCCGGCATTATCTTGGGCCTGGTTTGGTGGCTGTTCTGTATGGGTAGCCTGCTCGGCTGCGTTGTCATCCTCCTGAGCATCCATGGTCTTGCACGACGACTCCTGAATCACGGAGCGAGTCGCGGAACCGAGTGACGCGTCCCTTTCTTGCTCGCTCGTTCCGTACCGTATATTTGTCTATTCTGTTTGGGTTTTCGATCCTGTTTGGGTTTTTCGGCGCAACATTTGGCCGAGGAGCCGCTCGCCGCATCCTCCCATATTTTCAATTCTACCCACTTTGCCACAAACCCAATTACAAACAACCAGGCATGCGGCCTTGATCGTAAGGTGGTCCAGGTAGGTCCCGCTTGCCGAGCGGGACATGGTGTAATCCAGGACACTACAAGAGGTTTGGAACTGCAGCCGGAACCTGTTTGCCCGCTGCTGGACCGGATTGCGATCAAGGCCCAGGCATGCGTATTCGGTGGCTAGGCAACGAGAGAAACGACCGAGAAGATCCGATTGTTTTCCAGTAGTTCATCTTGGCATGTCTCATCGTTTCTGATAGGTTACGTCGCCGTTGGAACGGCACCTGACTTAGGGCGTTCATGGAAGGAGTCCACAATGAACCCTCAAGAAAAACAAGACGTTTGCGTCCATATTCGTTGGATGATCCGCCGCGACATGTCCGAAGTTCTGGGCATCGAGACCGAGAGTTTCGAATTCCCGTGGTCTGAAGAGGATTTCATCCGGTGTCTTCGCCAGCGGAACTGCATCGGTATGGTCGCCGAGTACGATGATCAGGTTGCCGGCTTCATGATCTATGAGCTGCACCGAAATCGGCTGCACATCCTGAACTTCGCCGTTGCCGCTGATTTTGGTCGACGGGGCGTTGGGCGTCAGATGATTGAAAAGCTGACGGGTAAGTTATCGTCGCAACGTCGAAACCGCATCCTTTTGGAGGTGCGTGAAACGAACCTTGCCGCGCAGCTATTTTTCCGAGACGTCGGTTTTCGTGCCGTGGCCGTATTGCGCGATTTCTATGACGATACCACAGAAGACGCATACTTGATGCAGTATCGTTATCAGACCCCTCAGCGACAGATTCGCGTTCCTGTCAACCGAATCTCAAAATTGGCGAGCTGACCTGCTGGATCGGAACGGTCTCCCAGGCAAATCATACGATGTCGATTAACGTCGCTTGGAGTTCATTCAGATCGATAACACCAATCGAATGCCGGCGGGCTCGTACCAGGGCTCCTGGGTTCATCACAAGCGTCTTGCCGACAACGTGGTGCTCGAAGACGTGGGAGTGTCCGTAGCAAACGACGTCCCAATCTCCGGACAACTCGGCGTCCGCGAGCCGATCTGCCGCATCGCCATGCAACCAGGCAATACGACGCCCGTGTATTTTCAGCGTACCGAACCGATCGTGGCATGTGTGCCCCGCCTCGCGAATCGCCTGCCGCAGATCCCTGGAATCGCCATCCGTGTTGCCAAACACAAAGTGCGTTGGGCCCTGGGTAAAGAGCCCCGGAATGACCGGTGAGCCGATATCGCCACAATGCAGTGTGGTGCCAACCCCAAGGCTTGCCAGCATCTCGACCGCCTTGATCGTATTCCCGAAGTGACCATGTGTATCGCTGACAACGCCAAGCAATGAGGTGCCGGCATTCATACGTCTCGCCTCCATCCCCTAACCTCCCGTTGCCCCCAAAACGCCCCCCATCGCCTGATTCCACCTAGCCGAGTAGGATCATGGAATCGTGCAGTTGCGCAGTTCACACGAACGACCGCATGGTCGATGATACACTGTTCACAGAGCGGCAGGGCCGCAACCAACTCCGAGCGACCGCCCGGGGCCCCAATGGCTCGCTTTCGTTGGTCGCTGGAACTTTGTCAAAAACTTAACGATCTTTGAAATTAGGTAACTGTTTAGCCGTCTGCAGTTGGATTTGCATTTCGCTGCTGTTTTTTCGGCTGATCGACCCCAACGGCCTTGTGCCGTTGGTGAGCGAGTCTATTGAGCTAAGGCCGGCATGTCATGCCGACGGCCGCTCCCTCCCCG
>JAJSAJ010000796.1 GCA_024274855.1 Planctomycetota bacterium
GGCGAGGGCCGGTAGCCTTGGGAAGGATCAAGAAGTCCGCATATACCTACGGAGTGCTGCTCGTCGCTGTTCTATTGTCGGTTCTTCGCGTGCTGCCGGTTTCAATCGGTATTCTTGTCGTTGTTTATGCGTCGTTGTTCGACCGAAAGTCACTTCGAATTGATTACTGTCTGTTGGCCAGTCTGTTTTTCTTTTTCGGTCTTGCTGAGAACATGAAGACCATATTGGATTCCGAGATAAGGCACTCCGAGCATATTTTTTTGTTCTCCGCGCTTGCCAGCCAGATCATGAGCAATGTTCCAGCTGCCTTGTTGTTCGCAAAGTTCACCACACATTGGAACGCGTTGATTTGGGGAACGAATGCCGGCGGTTTTGGCAGCCTTGTTGGATCCGTGGCGAATCTGATCGCTTACAAACTCTATGTCACACATGCCGATACCGATCATTCGGCGATATTCGCGGCAAAGTTCCTTGGCATTGGGTACGTGGCTTTCTTCTTGGCTTGCGGACTGTATTTTGTCCTGCATTGGGTTCAATGAGACGGGGTTCAACGAGACAGCCAGGCACAGCTGTTTAACCCTTGGTAACTGTTTAGCCAAATGGCACGTGCTCGACTCAGTGGGAGGGCGAGGCTTCTGCCGAGCCGTTCGAGCCAACAAAACACGCGGCTCAGCGGGAGCTTCGCCCTCCCGAAAAGACGGTTTCTCCGGGTTCTGAGACAAATCCCAGAACGGTGCCAAAGCGGCGCAGCCGCGCGGCGCCACCCCGGGGTAGTTGAGCAAACGACCCTGGATACGCCGAAGGTATTACACAGATCGCAGCTGCAATCCGCTAAAGTGTTACAACCCTTGATTATTCACGAACTTCGTAGCAGAAGGCTTGTGAATCATTCGGGCGAACCGTCGCCTCCTGTGAACCAGTTGGCCTTGGCAGAGTTCTTGCCGAATGGGGCGTAGAGCGGATCGCCCCAAATGCTGCCGGTCACATAGCCACCTCGTTCCGAACCGCCGCTCGTAACCATCGCTTCCGCCACGGTGGCACCGGAAACCAATTGTCGGAAGACGCTGAACCAGGCGTGAAGTCGCGCGTTCTGCGGATGCTGGATATTTACGACGACCGTCGTGGCCCCTCGTTTCAGCAGCGAACCGGCAAAGGTCTTGCCATTGCTTACGGAAACGGATGCGACGAGCCCAGGCTGCACACTGAGACTGCTTGGCCAAGGAGTCGCGTCTTCTTTCGTGTTATTGACGCCACCCGCTGAGAATATCAGCGGATTGAGCTTGGGCGAGATTGATCCGCTCATGAACTCGGCGTCAGTGAAGTTCCATACCGGCTCCTTCAGACAACTGTCGCTGTTCCACCCACGTCGAGATTTCACTCGGACAATCCGATCCTTGGAGACTCCTTGTATGATTGCATCCAGTGCCATGGCTTCGGAAATGCTGGACTCGACGTCGATGAACGACGCGGTATTACCCTCACGCCCAAAGAACAGCAGGTTCCGCGTTGACTGGCTATTGAATTGTTTGATGGAAGTTGTCGCGGCGATTCCACCGTTGACAAGGTCCTTGACAAACTGCGAGTTCTCAAGCGGTATTTGCAGCTGTGGCGCCTTGTCGGCAAATGCTTCCAGATAATACGGAAGCCCAATACGCCCGTAAGGTCGCACGGATGGGTGATTGCGAAGATCCTTCATCATGGTGTCGTACCAATACCGTCGGAAAGGAAGCAAGTGGCCACCCTTGGGGCACCAGCGGTGTGCATCGTTTGTCCGTACGACAAAGGGGCTAGCGCCGTCGCCCATGTCCAGATAGGGAAAGTACAGGTTCGAATCGTTGGGGCCGACAGACTTTCTGGCAGTGCAGGCCGGAGCTTCCTTGATGACGTGTGCGAACCACAAAGCGTGTCCGGCTAGACTGTCGAGTGCCAAATTGTGCTTGTCGTTCACGTCCCGGACGATCATCGGCGTCCCGGGAGCCAGCAAGACGATCTGAATGTCATGGCGCTGAATATAGTCCGCCACGGCTTTCAAGAAATCAAATGCGCCCGGGTTGTTCCAACGTACCTTGGTCCCCATGTCGTAGCCAAACAGGTGTGTCGTCGGCATCTCGTACCGCTTCATGTACCACAAAGCGATATCGCGAGAGAACGTGTCCGGCTCCGCCGGATCGACACTTTTCATCCGAGTTGTGTTGTACACGACCATGATCCGTCCGGCATCGATCCAGGAAGATGGAATCGCACATCGGGCATCGGTGCTGAACAGAAGCGTGCCGAGAACTCCAGCCCACAAGACGAATTGCCGATTCAATGGTGTGATCATTCTGTCTTCCTCGTGGAAGTTATGGGCCATTTGCGATATAGTTGTCTACGAGCTGCAATCGCACGGCGCGCGTGTCACAACCTTCGCCGTTGACATGAGAGCCGCTCAGGGGCACTGGCCGTGAACGGGCCCGGTGTATCTGCCCTTTGCACGGGTCGTGTGGGGCGTGGCAATCATCTGGAGAATCGCACGAAATCGTGGGAACGAACGCCATTGGGGTCCGCGTACGTTGCAGCGTGGGTGAGCTGCGATGTTTGGTCACCGCTTCCCCATTTTCTTCAGATTCTGAAGACAACGTTTGACATTGTCCAGCGGATCACCGGCCCCTCGTTCGTGTTCCACGATGTACCATTCGGTTCCGCCCGTTGTTTCGCAGATCTGAAACACCTGCTTCCAATCAACGTCTCCCTCACCCAATACGGCAGTGTCCGGCCCACCAAATTCTTTCAGATGAATGGTTGCCGCACGGCCTGGAAACTTCTTCAGAATGGCGATCGGATCGTCACCGGCTTCCAGACAGTTACCGAGATCCATCTGCATGACGACATCTTTGTTCGTGTTCTCGAACAAGATGTTCCAGGCTGATTGGCCGTTTAGTTTCTTGAAATCATGACCGTGTGCGTGATAGCCGACTCGCATCCCGTGCGGCGTGACTTTCCAAGCGACTTCATTGAAGATCTTCGCCTTTTATTTGACGGTCTGGGCCGACTTGGCATACGCCGGCTCCATCCAGGCAACGATCAGGTACTTGTTACCGAGGATGTGATTGAACTCGATTGTCTCCCGCAGTTTATCGCCGGTCAGTACGTCCAGTTTCATGTGGCTTCCGCAGCACTTCAAGCCGTTATCGTCGAGAATCTTGCGCAGCTGTTTAGCCGATTGTCCGTAATAGCCGGCGAACTCGACACCCTGATATCCCATCTTTGCCAGAGCGGCGAGGACGCCCGAGACGTCTTTCTCGCATTGGTGGCGCACGGACCAGAGTTGCAATCCGATCGGAAGTTTCTTTGCTTGTGAGTTTGCCATCGTTGTCCTGGGCCGCACACCTGTCATCAACATGGCAGCGGTCCCGCCTCCTATTCTCAGCATATCGCGTCGTGAAATGGTCATATCGCCTCCAGATAGTAGAAAACACGCCTGTCAGTTTCATGCAACCGTTGTGGGGCAAGAAAACAAGTCCGGAGCACTCAGGCGATTGCCTCGTGGTCTTGATCGCTAATGGTCGGTGTAGCACGTGCGGGCTGGTATGTCAAACAGACCGCCACTCTGGCAATTGTAACCGATTGCGACGGGCGTCGAGAGGTCGTACACTAAAGTGAGTTGTGCGAGGGTCGACCGACATGGCACAACTCCAAACCGATGCGTTGCTTTATAGACGCTCTTTAGGGGCGAAGTTCCAAGGGGGACGGCCCCTCTTGCTTGCAAATCCTTGGATTATTGAGGAACGACTCTCATGACAAAAGATATCTCGCGTCGTTCATTACTTCAGAGCATGGCCGCGGGAGGGCTCTTTGCGATGACCGGTACCAGTTCGAATCAGTCCCCTCGGGCGGCGGAGAGTTCTCCACATTTGAAGGGGAATATCAACCATTCCGTTTGCCGTTGGTGTTACAACAAAATCCCGTTCGAAGAATTGTGCCAAGCAGCCCAACGGATCGGAATCAAATCGATCGATTTGCTTGGCCCGAAAGAGTGGCCGACGCTCAAGAAGTATGGATTGGTCTGTGCCATGGGCCACGGTGCGGGCATGGGGATCCCGAAAGGATTCAATCGAATCGAATACCATGACCGTCTGGTCGCGGACTACGAAAAGCTGATCCCCCTCGCGGCAGAGTCCGGAGTTCCGAACGTTATCTGCTTTTCGGGTAACCGGAACGGGATGGATGATGAAACCGGTTTGAAGAACTCGGCCATCGGCCTGAAACGATTGATGAAGTTGGCTGAACAGAAAAAAGTCAATGTCGTCATGGAATTGCTCAACAGCCGAGTCGATCACGCCGACTATCAGTGTGATCATACGCGATGGGGTGTTGAGCTGTGTGAACAGGTTGGCTCCGACCGTTTTAAACTGCTCTACGACATCTATCACATGCAAATCATGGAAGGTGATGTCATCCGAACGATTCGCGACAATATCAAACATATCGCACACTTTCACACTGGGTGCGTTCCCGGACGCAACGAAATTGACAATACGCAGGAGCTTTATTACCCAGCCATCATGCGCGCGATTGTCAAAACCGGATTCACCGGATTCGTGGCCCAAGAGTTCGTTCCCGCAGGGCCCGATCCGCTTGCCTCGTTGGAGAAGTGCGTCAAGATCTGTGATGTCTAAGGGACGGTTGCGGACGTGGAGCCATGGGACTGTTGATCCTCTATCTGGTGCTTTCGGTGCTGATGATCGCCGCGGGAATTCCGATGGCGATGCAAATCGTTCCACCGAATCGCTGGTACGGTTTTCGTACGCCCAAGACGTTGTCAAGTCCCGAAGCCTGGTATCCCGTGAACCGGATCGGCGGGCTTTGGCTGGTCGGTACGGGAATCGTCATGGGAGCGGTTGCTGGCGTGGTCTTTCTTGCCGGGTTTGAAAAAGATACGGCAGCCTTGATCAACGTGACGCCTTGCATGTTGGGTCTGATCGGTGCCGTAATTCATGGACTCTGGGTCTCCCGCCGCTTCTAGTCCGA
>JAJSAJ010000797.1 GCA_024274855.1 Planctomycetota bacterium
AGGCACGTGCACTGACACAGACTTGGCCTGACTCACATCCGCGCCGATTGACATCAGCATTACAAAGGCAAGTGTGGAGAACACGGCTTACTCCTGGTGGGTGAGAACTCCGGTGCAACTGCTCGGGGCAGTATATCACATCCTTATTCAGTCACGGGCCCAACAACCCGATCGCTCACGAGTAGCGTGTGACAAGATCGGCCGACCAACGAAGGCAATTGGTGACCACATAACGCGAGCGCCGGCACGCCATAATCCAGTTCCCTTCGGCAAACACAAGCGCACGGTGCGCGCATCCCATGGCCCCAGACTCTATACGGGCACCGTTCCAATCACCCACATCTCACACGATCGGGGGCTTCTCCAATTCACATGTTCGTGATAGGTTTTCCCCATGAACATGATCCTCGAAGCAGCCGTCTTTGCCAGACTCGCACACGCCGAGCAACAGCGCAAGTTCAATCATCGACCCTACATCGTCCACCCGGCGCGCGTCGCGGGCCGAGTTGCGGTCCACCCGCGCGCCACGGAGAACATGGTCGCGGCAGCCTTTCTTCATGATGTTGTGGAGGATACGTCACGTACATTGGGCGATCTGTCGGCCGCGTTCGGACCTGAAGTGGTTCAGTTGGTGGACGAATTGACCAACCCGTCGAAAGGGAGCGAAGCACCGAGGCCCGAGCGCAAACAGCAAGACCGGACCCACCTTGCACAAATCAGCGTGGAAGCCAAAATCATCAAGCTGTTTGACTGCATTGACAACCTTCACGATGTCGTCGCGGCACCCGACAGTTTCGTACGCAGATTCTGCAAGGAGACTCGCTTACTGGCCGAAGTGATCGGTGATGCCGACCTCGACCTGAAAGCCGAACTGCTTGAGTGTATTGATCGATTGGAGGCGGAGTAGCCACCTGCGGGACCACCTCTCAGTCTTTCACAGAAGCAAAGAACGTCCGTCGCAAGATCGTAGTCGTAGGGTGTCAAGATCACCGTCGAGAGTCCTCCATCATCCGCAACGTTCAAGGCGAGCGCCGGCACACCAGGAATTCCTGAAATGATGACCAGCGCATGGGCGAGTTGTAACCGGATTGTGGTGTGCCGGCGCTCGCAATACCGGGGTTGCCTGTTGCCAAGGTCAATGCCGCGAGCTGGTCACACCCTACACCTGAGCTGATCACCGCAACTGATCGCGCACGACTGGCACAAGCAGTTCGGTGATCAGCTTGTGCCCCGCGTCGTTCGGGTGCATTCCATCGAGCAGCAACTGGTCCGGATCCCCGGCCGTGAATGCCCGATGTACATCGACCAGCGGCACGGCAAGTTCGGCTGCCAGTCGGCGAACAACCTGGTTGTAGCTCGCGAGTACCGGTGCATCGAATCCATCGACCTCCTCGGGCCGGTAGGGCGCTCGCCCGTAGAGATCACGGAGCTTGGACGTCCAGCGTGTCGGGTTGGTCGTCATCAACACCGGTTTCGCCCGCTGCCGACGCAACTGGGTGATCATCCAACGCAGGTTTCGCTCGTACTCGGCCAAAGGCACGCGTGGCGAGCTTGCGGGCGGCTTCTTCCAGACATCGACTGCCGCGTCATTGATGCCAAACTGGATGACCACGACTCGAGGCTGGTGGCGGAGCACGTCCCGTGTGAAACGTCTTCGAGCGTCTCTTGTCGTGTTGCTTGGCACGCCGGCATTGTAAACGGACAGTGTTGAACCGACGCTCTGAAGCGATTCCGACACGCGCCCGGCATACACTTTCTTCACCGCGCCACGACGTTCTGCCGTGGTCGAGTCGCCAAACATGATGATGCCACCCGGTTGCGGTTGCGCGGCCAGCGGCGGCTTAAATACCGGAATCTCGCCGCGCGGCAGATCGTCAACCTTGATCTTCATGCGCAGGCCACCTTGCATTGTGGTGATCCACAGCTCACCGGGTCTGCGTTCGTAGATATAGGGATAAGAAACCCGCCCACCCGAGCCGTAACTGCCCGCGATCACCCGCGGAGGCGACCATGTGGCACACTCGTCCGACGAAAACGCAATAGACAGCTCTTCCCGACTCGATCGGCTGTCGAGGTGATGTCGCGGGGGGTTATTCCACAAAAGGGCAATACGGCCGTCCGCCAACCGTGTCATTTGCGCACAGCACGTTACGGACTTGATCGGCGATTGTTTGGCATCGTCCCAGAACAGCCCGCCGTTGTGCGAGACGGTTTCGTAAAGCCAGCCGGTCTCGGTACGAAGCAGTTGGTAGAGCGATCCATCCCGACGCTCGATCACCGTACCTTCGATCGACCCCGCGTGATCATGGTGGCCCTGACCGGTGTCGACGACGTTGCTGCGCCGCCACGTCTGGCCCTTGTCATCGGAAACGAACATAACCGTCGCATGACGCCACGCGGGGATAATCTCCTGGCCCACCAGTACAATGCGGCCGCTCCTGGTCTCGATCAGTGAATGAATACAACCGCACCAAGGCTTGTTCAGAAACACAGGATCTTCCCATGTCTTTCCATCGTCGAGACTCCGGCATACGTAGATCGGCAAGACGAAATCGTGCCAATCCACATCTTTTCCGCCCCAATTCCATCCCGGCGGCGTTTTCTTTTCACGCAAGTTCATCCACGCGGCGATCACAATGCCTTCGCTCGTGCGCAACAAGGCACGCTCGTTACTGATGCGATACTTCTTCTCATTGCGAAAAATCGGCGTCGTTTCCCACGTCCGACCTTCATCGCGACTCCGTAACGCGTGTGATGCATCCACGCACAGCACCCCACCATCGCCCGTGGTAACAAACGGCCCCTGGTGGGTGAAGGGCAGCCGTGTTGCAAGAGGATGCAGCGTGAGAGCAGGCCCCTTGCCGTTCGACGGCGACACAGCCAGCAGAATCAGCAGTAATGCGGCAATAGAAGGCGTAAGCCTGCGTTTCGTGGGGCTGTTCATCGGATCTCACAATTCAGAAACGGAGTGATGGCACTTGTGTTCACGTGACATGCACAACGGGGGCGCTGCGTTGGTCATTTATCAACTGTCCGCTGTTAGAATTCAGTCCACTCGCCAGGAACCGGCACCGGATACCGACCTTCGGCATCAGCCTGGACCGGCGCTGGGCTCTTTTCGTTCAACTCGCCCACATTAGAGCAGAATTGGAACTTCGAGGCGATCGCCTGCTCCCAGGTAACAACCTGCCCGGTGTGAACAGCCGCTCGGCCCATCATCGCGCCCAAATTGGAAAGCGCGGCACGTCGAACTTCGTTGTGTTTTCGGTCGTTCCGGATCGCATCCAAGAACACCTGCCACTCGGCCTGCCACGGATTGACCGCCTCTTTCGGTGCCTTCCAGGCGATATTCTTCGAGTTCATGTGTTGATCATTGTAAATCCGCGTCGTCGGCGCGTGGATATTGCCGGAAAATTGCGCGGCACATTTCGTTCCATGAATATACGTTGCAAAATCATTGAAACAGTTGCGAATGCAACGGCCGGTGACCAACGCCTTTGTGTTATCGGGAAACGTGTATTCAATCGAGTAACTGTCAAGGTTTTGACTGCAATCGGTGCTATTGGCGCGCCGCCCGCCCACTCCGTGGGCACTGACTGGCCAGGCGTCCTTGATCCAGAAACACTCGTCGATCTGGTGAATCATCAGTTCGATGAAGAGACCGCCGGACGACCACAGCAATTGATAGGGATGGCCAGGGTGAAGCTGCCACAACAGTTCGTTTTCGCCTCGTGGGAACGGAGCCAAACGATAGCTGCCTCCCATGCGGTAAGCGCGGATCAGCTGAACGTCGCCCAACGCACCCTCGCGGATTCTCTGAATCAGGGCCTGACGGGCGACCGAATGTCGGGCCATCAGCCCGGCGGCAATCTTCAGGTTCTTTGCTTCGGCCGCTTTGCCGATCTGCAGGATCTGCTGAACGCCCCCGGGATCCGCTGCAAAGTCCTTCTCCATGAATACGTTGACCCCTTTCTCCACAGCGTACTTCAGATGCGGCACGCGAAAGGCAGCGTGCGTGGTCAACATCGCCACATCGCCGGGACGCAGACAATCGATCGCTTTGCGATAGGCGTCGAAGCCAATAAACCGTTGGTCCTTCGGCACATCGATTTTCTTGGGGCCCAGCAATTCACTCAACGCCTTGTGTGAACGAGCTATCTGTGTTGGCAGCAGATCCGCCATCGCCACCAGCTTGACCGGCCCACCACTTTTTGGATTGCTACCGCCAGGTTGTCCGGATTTGCTGCTAACCACAAGCCCGCCAGCCGACATGGCATTGGCCACCGCGCCGGATCCGCGGCCGCCACAACCGATCAAGGCCAACCGAATCGTACTGTCTTCGGCGCCGAACACGTGCGGAACTGCGACACCAGCCAGTGCCGATGTGGCGGCAATTCGAGCTGTGCTCTTGATGAACTCACGACGTGGCACTGCGGACTCGCTCTTCTTATTCATCTGATATTGGGCTCCAAAAGAGAAGACATTCGGTCCTTGTCAATGATAAAATCTCGCTTCACGTCTCTTTGCATACGACCTTTGTTTTGTAACAAGTTCTTAAAACAAATGGTACGCCTTCTGCTCCAAAGCACGCCTTAACTTGGGGTCGTCCGCACGGCGCAGAAGATCGTAGTAACTGTATGGGTACTTGAACACGTGCCCGATACCCAGTGTCTTGTCGCCACGTCTTTCCCAGTATGCCGCATCGATCGGCCGCAGCTTGTTCGGTTTGTGGTCGGGCCGCCTCTTCGAATTCGGTTCGGGGCCGAGACGCGTAACCGTCACGTACTTGCGAAAAGCAGTGCGGCAACTCTCAGCCCATTTGACATGACCCATTGCCGCCAACTCCACAAGCGCCTGGCCAAAGGTCAGCATGTGCCCCGCAAACCCCTGCCCGAAACCAATGAACCGATCGATCGCGGCGTCTGCTTCGCGCAGAATGAACCGGGATGCGGCCTTCGCATCAACAAATGGTGGCGGATTGACAGTCGGATCCGGATCTATATCGCGCCAGGGTGTAAAAGACCGGATCATCGTGCAGACACCATCGATACGTTGGGGTGTGGCAACACTGGGCATCATCCGAAACGCCTTGATCGCCAACATCGCGAAGATCGCGTTGTGCCCGACTTGCCGAAGCGTTTCGCCCCCTTGTGCCAGTGCGATACCAATTCTATCTATTTGCTCCGGATCCGGCTTCGCATTCGGAAAGGGCTTGCACAGCGGTGACGAAGCCCAATTGAGATCGATCAGTTGTACAATGCGAGACCTGGCCCGCTCGTCCAAGTGGTTGTCAACAGCCAACAGGCGCGCAGCCACAATGGCAGCACCACGATGTCCGTCAGTAAAATAATTTAATTCGTGGGCCCTGGCCAAAGCATTCAGGCCGAGCAACAACAAACGTTGATCCGGCACGTCACGGTCCTGTCCGGCCGATTCCCCACCCCCAAACAGCGCACCGGCAAGCAAGCCACTGGCGGTTGTTGACGTTCGTTTCGCAAATTCCCGGCGGTTGAGGTTTGTGTCCATGTCACCTGAAGTGGGCTTCACCCGTAAATCGAGGATCAAGTGTTGAGAGTCCGAAACCACGAATACGCCGGTCACCGGCACCGATGGCTCTCGGTCTTCCAAGTTGAGGTGGGTACCTGACTATCGACATTCGTAGCCGTTTACGCCGCTGGGGTCTGACGCAATTTTCGGCGTAGAAAGCGTTTCTTTATGTGAACACATTTTGTCGCCGAAAATGGGTCTGACCCCTTGGAAGCAAACCGGCGGCCTACATTCCGTGAACGGTTACCGACATTCTACACTGACGGCGGGGAGGCTCGAAGAGCCGCATCCTCTGCTTACACCTCTGTTGCGGAAAAACGCAGGCCCCCAATCTCCTGCAATCTATACCGATTATAGCGATTACCCGCCCAGAAATCACGTTGTCTCTAACGATCCTGACACGTCGCCTGAACTTGCTACACCGGTTGCACTAATTGTGCTGATAGTAAGGAAGTAATGGCTTTCGAACTTGGTTTGCGGGTCACGGCAGCCCCATTTGTGATAACCACAGTATCAGCCCGATCCCTGGAAATCTGAGCATGAATCGGCCTCGCTCCTACATTCTCAAGTTATGGCTGATGGGGATCCTGGTCTCATTTGGCAACTGGCTGACAACGGATGCACTTGCCGCTGAATACGAAACTCGGGTGGCAATCGAGGAACTTCAGAGGCAGGTACAGGAACAAAGCGAGCAAATCGCGCTACTGCAACATGAACTGAAGCAGCACGACGAGCAGATTCGGCGACTGCCCGAGATTACAAACGCAAACAACAATCGCACACGCTCTCAGGCGAAGGGCGACTCCACAACGGCCGAAGACACCAGATTGGATGAAGAGGGCCAAGAGGGTGAGCCGCTCGCGAGCAGAATTGACCGTCTGGAGCAACTCGTATCGGGGCTCGGACAGAAACAAAACCAATTCCTCGAATCCCCCTCCTCGGACTCGTCGCGCATCATGAACGGTCGGATCCACATCGACCAGTGGGGATTCCCGAGATCTTCCCCGGGCGTAAATCAAATCGAGACGAGTGACGCCGCTCGCAGCCCCCTTGATCGACTTGTCTACCGACGACTCCGCATCGGAATAGGTGGCAACGTTCCACCCGGCAATATGTCATATCGCCTGGAGATCGACTTCAGCGGCCAGGATGGAAGCCAATTTCGTGACGCTTGGATCGGCTGGGACGATCTCGCCTTTTGGGATACGGTCAGAATAGGCAACCAGAAGCGTCCCTACGGACTGGACCATTTGAATAGCAGCAATTTCAACCTGTTCATGGAACGTCCGTTTATTGTCGATACCTTGAACGAAGACAATCGCCGATTCGGAATCGCTTCTTACGGAAGCTCCGATGACCTTCAGTTCAATTGGCGGTTTGGCGTATATGACATGGAACTGATTCAGAATATCGGCAGTACTTTAAACAATAAATACCCACTTGAGATTGCCGGCCGTTTGGCCAACACCTACTGGTACGACCAGTGGTACGGCGGGCGTGGCTATGGACACGTGGCAGTCTCCGGCACGTGTGCCTTTCCCAATAGCAACCCGCCGGTTCCGGGAGCATCCGAAGGTCGCGCTCGGTTCCGCTCGCGTCCCGAGGCACGCTCCACTGCCCGATGGATCGATACGATGTTCATCGATGGCAGCGATGCTTATCAGATTCTGGGCATCGAATCGGTGCTTAATGTGGGACGGTTCCAGTTTGGCGGCGAATTCATGAACCTGTGGGTGCAGCGCAGACAGCAATTCGGCCCCGATATGTACCTGCATGGCGGCTACATCTACCTGTCCTATTTCCTGACTGGCGAACACATTCCATGGAACCGAAGATTGGGAATCCTCGGACGCGTGAAACCGTTCGAGAACTTTTACAGTCGGCGGAGCCGCGGGAATTGTATCGCCCAAGGAACTGGTGCCTGGAATGTCGCAGTTAGACTCTCCTACGCCGACCTGAATGATCAAGACGTTTTCGGTGGAGTAGGGCAGAGTGCGACGTTCGCATTGAACTGGTACTGGAACGCGCACGCACGCCTTCAATGGAACTACATCTTTGGGCGCATCGATGATCGCCGAGTCCCTTCCGGAGTCGAATCCATTGTCTCGGGCAACTACCAGATTACCGGCGTGCGCGCGATCATCGACTTCTAGGCTTCGTTTCGAAACCGGAGAAGCAGCGTTTCCGGGAGGGCGAAGCTCCTGCTGAGCCTCTTGTTTTGTTGGCCAAAACGGCTCGGCCGGAGCCTCGCCCTCCCGTTTTGAGACAAAGCCTAGGATTCGTTTCGAAACCAGAGGGCGAGACGGGCC
>JAJSAJ010000798.1 GCA_024274855.1 Planctomycetota bacterium
GTCCTGCGCCAGCGACGGGCGTGGGCGTCCGTCGGACACTGCAGCAGACGCGCTTCCCAGTGCGTCTTGCCAGTGCGTCTCGTATGGCCGAGTTTGTACCCGCTTCAGCGACGGACGTGGACGTCCGTCGGACACTGCGGCAGCCTGAGGGTCGCGGGAAACTCTATCGCCCGCAGTCCGGTCTCTCCCTAATATATAGAGTGCTCAGTCAGGCGCATCTGTTGGAACGTTCGTCTGCGTTCGACGTGGTGACGTTACGGCTTGACCGTGTACCCGCTTCTTGGGAACGGCCTCGGCTCAGTGTCTTGATCGTACGTGCATCTCTTCCCATCATAGATTAGCAAACCGAAGAGATAGCAATCGATCGGCGGTGATCACGACGTAGAAAATACCGAAACCGTCATCGTCGTCAATATCAGTCAGAATGACAGATGATGATTCGGCTTCCGTAGGCGTCAACGGTGTCTCTCGATTGAGGAATGGATGAGGATAACCAGACCGAGGCGCAATGGATGGTAGCGAACACAATATGACTTCCTCCCTGTCTGTCACCGTTGCTCCCGGCGGCACAAACGGATGCTCTCCAATTTGCATTCCGAGAGGTTCCATAGCAAAATAAATGTCGTCGACCCTCGTACCGTCCAAGAACTCAAAGGAAGACCAGGATTGGCCGTCCATTGGCTCCCAATTTGGGAAAGCCTGGGTGCGCCACCGCACACCGGAATATCGCGGAATATTGGTATCAACTGGAAGCTGGCAGCGGTTTACCAGTAGATTTGGGGCGCATATGTTCTCAAATGCTACAGCGCCCCCCCGACGAACATCCGCATCTGAAAAGATGAGGACCACGTCCCAATGGATGTCGCCAATCAGATCCCTTGACTCCGAAAGATCGAATTGGGCCAAGAAGGGGATTGGCATTGGTATGATAATCGTTTGGATCGTGTCAAGAATTGTTTCGAGAGGAGTTGGTTGAGCCCAATGGTCAAATCTGATGATGAGCTCGAAAACTAGTACTCGGTGTCTGAGCATCTCCTCCCGCGTCTCATCGCGATGGTTGTCTCCACATGCAAGATGTATTTTGTCCTTGAAGTTTTGGTAGTTAGATACTGGTGGGACCCTACGTGTCCTGTATCCAATCAAATCGAACATTGGTCCTCGAGGACCAGAGATTTCGCCTAGTTGGTGTCCAATGCTAATTGCAGTATCCCAACCGAGCATCATGCCCCACATTCCGCGAAGAAACTCGCAACAAGTTCGACTATGAGCGAGAAGGCCCTCATACATGGTTTGGTATGTGATGAACACTTCACCGCCATGATGGCCATGAAGCCACCTGTGTTCTTCAGTGGTGTACTCGGTGGTGTAGTCGTCAATATTGATGCTTGGATTGCTGCATTTGGCATCTACCTTCGCTTGGCCCAATCCTGACCGCCAATACTTCATGAACCAGTGATGTCTTCTTGTTCCAAGTGAGTCGAGCCAATTCGGTGGCGAACAACCCACATATGTGTATAGTGCTGCGTCTGCCTCATACCCAATCGGATCCCTTGACAAGAACCGTCCCAGCTCGGCGGACAGGCATCGGTGCCGGTAATAGTAGAACCCCGTTTCTTTATCGTATTGCCTATCCGAATAAGTATACTCGATATCGTGCCTCAAGGCACTACGAACGTTCGACCGGATTTGGCTGTAGATTGTCAATGCCCTTACCGGCTGGAGACGTAACGCTCCGGTGCGTCACTGGTCGTGTCGCCTTGGAGGCATCACGTTGACATTTCTCACGGGCCAACTAGTCGCCCCCTCGCGTCATCGCACGTAGGGTCGTTGTCCGTATTTTCGTCAGGCAAGATGGTCGTGGCGTCCTAAAGCGACGACCAGACGTATTGATACTCAGCCGGCTACGCCTTTCGGCCAAGAAAACGGGGAGAACGCTGTCGGCGATTTCGTGTTGGACAGATTGCCGGTCTTGGCGGTTGGAAGAGAGGGTTCATGGGGCGCATCGTATCGTGCGATCCGGACGCATTAGGGCTCGGCATACCCGCTCAAGGCCTCGTTCAACTTCTGACGAATCTCGGCGAGCCAGGGATCGTCATAGATTTTTCGACCCTGCACATCGGTTACGTAGAAGACATCAACGACCTGATCCAGGTAGGTTCCAATTTTGGCTGAATGCACGACGACGCCCAATTCAAACAACGTTCTTGTAATGGAGTACAACAGCCCTCGCCGGTCGTACGTCAGGATCGTGATGATGGTGTACTGTTCGGACGTTGCGTCGTCAAAACGGATGTGGGCCGGCATTTGCGCATAGTCAGCAGCCGTCGTCCCGGTCTCAGCCTGCCACAATCTTCGGAAAGCGGGTGGTTTGTCGGCGTTAACTGTCAGCGCGGCAACCAGCGCATCACAGATTTCCCGCACACGCTGTTCGGGCGGTTCGCCGTCGTAGTCCGCATCATCGACATAGAAACGATCGAGCAGCAATCCGTCGGCCAACGCGTGAATGTGGGCGGACAGAATCTGTAGTCCCTTGCCAGTCAAGGCACCGGTCAGTTTATGAAAAACGCCTGGTGTGATCGTCTCGTACGTTCCCACAACACAGACATTGGTCTTTCGGTCGGGAAGGTGACGATACCAGGCTTCCACGCAATTCGGTTGCAGCGAACTGAGGCGTTGAAGCACCTGGAATATTCGTTCCGGTGGATCGCTCCAAAGGTAGGTAGCCGGCAACGCGTCGATCTGTCGATCCCACCACGGTCCAGATTCAGACGGTCCTCGCATACTCTGGAGCGTGTCACGCCTTGTGCTGACAACCTGAGCGACATCTTCGGACTTGTCCTCGCCGGTCAATTGCGAGTTGGCGTGGCGATACAGATCGATCAGTAGTTTTCGTTTCCAGTCATTCAGCACTCCGGGGCCTACAGCCGCAAGGTCCGCACAGGAGAGGATGAACAGCATCTGCAGGATATCAGGCGAGCCCACTTCAACCGCCAGGCGGATGGCAACCGATTCGTCTCGCAGGTCCTGCCGGAAAGCCATATGCGGCATCAATAGATGGCGTCGAACCAGGAAACGCAATACCTCCGCATCCCGTTCGGAAAGGCCCAATCGCTGAGCCGTATCCGCGGCGATTCGCTCTCCCACTTCGCTGTGATCCTCGGGATACCCCTTCCCGAGATCATGAATCAGGAGAGCAAGATGGAGCAATCGACGATCGCGCAGGTTCCGATAGGCCTCGCCAACAGGCCCAGGGTCGTCCAGGAATCGGGTCGCCTGTTCGACAGCGCGAATACAATGTTCGTCGATTGTGTACTTGTGATAGTCGTTGAATTGAACCAGGTTTCGTGCATGCTGCACGGCGGGAATAATCCGTTCCAACACGCGCAACTGGTGAAGCCGTCGCAACAGATCGGCCAGCCGGCCTGGTTGGCTCAGCAACGACATGAACCGATTGGCGACTTCGCCGGAGATTTGAGCGTCGGGTAAGCGTACCATCGCATTTCGGATCGCTTCCCAGGTTGTATGATCGATTCGTTTGTTATGTCGGTTGGCTAGGTCCATAATCCGCAGCACCTCGCCCAAATCGCTGCAAACTTTCAGCAGGCCTTTTCGTGTTGCCGCGATATGGACCGGTCCAATCAGGAAATCTTCGCCCACATGCCGGCTAAACATGGATGCGGCCGCGGTGTGCAGCGCTGAGCGGGCTCGTGAACTTGCCACAAAATGGGCCGAGATATAACGAACGCCGCTTGTGTACTTGAAATAATCCCGCATGAATTGTTCGACTGGCAGCAGGCCGGTCTGCTCATCATAGCCATACGACTCGGCCAGCCGAACTTGTTCATCACGCGTCAGGACGTCTTGGCTCTTGCCGGCGTGGAAATGCAGTTCGTTTCGCAATCGCAGCAGAAACTCGTGCGACTTTCGCAGTCGCCGCCAATCGACTCGAGTCAACGCGCCCAATCGGTAGAGGCTCTCCAAGTCTGCCTGGCCATGGCGGCCTAACCCGATCCAGCGAACGGTATGCACATCGCGAAGCCCACCTCGGGACCGCTTGACATTCGGTTCCAGCAAGTAGACGGTTTCGCCGAACTGGCGGCGCTCGGCACGACGCGATTGGACAATCGCCTCGAGCAACGCGCGTCTTCGGCGATGGGCCAGCCGCCGAAAATGATGCAAGAATCGGCGAAATACATTCATATTTCCCGCCAGCAGTCGTGACTCGGCCAATGCAGTGAAGATCGTCACGTCACGCAATGCCAACGAACACGCTTCGCCGATCGTTCGGAAGCTGAACCCTAAACGTAGGCCGACGTCACAGATATCGCGTGTGAGGTGGCGAGCCAAGCGAGCCGCGCTTTCCTTGCCTTCCGGTGTCGTAAGCAACATCAGGTCGACATCGGAAAAGGGAGCCAAATCGCGGCGGCCATATCCGCCGATTGCAACAACAGCAACTTCAGGCTCCAGAGCAACGTCCCCCAAATCAGCCAGTGCCGCTTCGTGGATCCGAAGCACGACGGAATCGACCAGATCGGTCAGGCCGGCCGAAACTTGGATTCCGGGCGAACCTCGCTCGTGCTGCCGGCGCAGCTTGTCACGGCCCCGTGCCAGACGAGCACGCGATGCAACAACAACAGGGCGTAAACCGGGTCCTTCTACCAACGTCGTCTCTTTCGAGGCGGCAGGGCCGCCAGCCATCTTCGAGCTACCGCTCGGACCCCATTGGCCCGCTCCCGTTGGTCGCTCGATTCTGTCAAAAACTCAACCGTATGTCAGGTGCGCAACTACAGGGCATCTTCCCCGGTTTCTCCAGTCCGGATGCGAATGGCATTCTGTAAATCCGACACAAAAATCTTGCCATCTCCGATTTCACCCGTTTGGGCTGTGTGCAGAATAGTATCGACAACCATCTGCAACGAGGCATCTTTGCAGACGATTTCAATCTTGGCCTTCGGGACAAATTCGACTGCGTACTCCGCTCCGCGATATCGCTCGGTATGCCCTTTCTGCCGCCCAAATCCCCGAACTTCGGTCACGGTCATGCCATGAATATCATGTTCATTCAGCGCGTTCTTGACGTCCTCCAGTTTGAAGTGACGCACAATGGCTTCCACTTTCTTCATGTCGAAACTCCTCGTTTCTTGCCCATATGACGGCCTGACTGTTCGGATTCCGAAAACCCTGCCGGCCCCAGCCTCTCCATCAAAGGAAAATGTATCCTTCCTCACCATGCTCGGTCACATCCAGACCTTGAATCTCTTCTTCCTGGGTAACTCGCAGCCCCATCGTTACATCCAGGATCTTCAACAACACAAAAGTCATCAGCGCGGCAAAGATCCACGTAATCGCCACGGCCACGATCTGGCCGAGCAGGATCCGGGTTCCGCCCTCAACGAGCCCGAGTGGATTTCCACCGTCGATGTTCGAACAGGCGCGCGTGGCAAAGACTGCTGTTAAAAGTGCTCCCAACGTCCCGCCAACACCGTGGACACCAAAGGCATCGAGCGAATCGTCGTATTTAAACCGATTCTTCAACGTCGTACACGCAAAATAACAGACAAGTCCTGCTGCCGCGCCCATCAGCAAGGCGGGCATCAGATTGACGAATCCGGCCGCCGGCGTGATGCAAACCAAGCCGGCAACTGCTCCGGAGCACGCCCCCAACACACTCGGCTTGCCTCGCAACAGCCACTCCATCCCGCCCCATGTAATCGCGCCGGCCGCGGCTGAGAAATGGGTTGCGGCGAACGCACTGGCCGCAATCCCGTCTGAAGCCAGTGCGCTACCGGCATTGAATCCGAGCCATCCGACCCACAACATGGCCGCGCCCAACGTCGTGTAGGTCAGATTATGAGGCGGCATCGGTTCAGTTCCAAATCCCAACCGCCTGCCAACCAACAACGCACAAATCAAGGCTGATACGCCCGAGCTAATGTGAACCACGGTTCCGCCGGCAAAATCCAAAGCACCTCCCATCACACCATTGCCGATACCGGCCTTCATGTCCGCGCTGGTCACAAACGCCAGAATACCGCCGTCCCATACCCAATGACACAAGGGGCAGTAAACCAAGGTTCCCCATAGAATCATGAAGACAACCATAGCGCTAAACTTCATCCGCTCGGCAAATGCGCCACAAATCAAAGCGGGCGTGATAATGAAAAACATGCCTTGAAATAACATGTGCGTTAGCATCGGCACTTGCGTTGACGTGCCCTCCGCAAACATGGGCGTCACCGGCGCATTGGCCGTCGCATCCCACGTGCGCGCCACATTGTGCATCGCAATGTACTCGCCATCGCCAAACCATGGCCCTTCGCCACCGAACGCAAATGAATACCCCCAAAGTGCCCAAATGACTGTCATTAGCCCCATTAAAAAGAAACACTGCATCATGACGGCCAACACGTTTTTCTTGCGCACCAATCCACTATAGAACATGGCAAGTCCGGGTGCGGTCATGAACAAAACGAGTGCCGAGCAGGTCAGCAGCCAGCTGTTGTGGGCTGCCATGGCCGCTTCACTGATGGCTGCGGCTTCCTGACTCGGCACGGCCTCTACGGCGGCCGGAACCTGCGATGTCACCTCGCCACCATAAACGGCAGCCGAGTAGCCCCAACCAACGACAAGGCCAATTCCGGCAAGAATCATTGCGTATCGGTGTCTCATACTTAAGCTCCTAACGCGGGCGTCGCCCGCAAGACGGGAGGCTGCAGGCCGCAGGCCGCAGACTGTAGGGATTCAGCTGTCTCGTTCTTGGAAGAAACATGCGCACACGGCACACGAAAGTTACAACACAAAACTCTCACGCGAGCCTAACCCGCAATCAGAGAGTCCATCGAATCTCCGCCACAGAATCTGAGCATTCAAATCTCCGAACTAATCCCAATGTCAAAATCGGATAACTCCGTTACGAACGCCAAGGATCGTTGACTCCTTGACAAGATTAAGCGACCAACGGGAGCGAGCCAATGGGGCCCGAGCGGTAGCTCGGAGTTGGTTGGCGGCCCTGCCGCCCGGGGCTGCCTTCTGACAAAACAAGCTGAGTCGCCGGTGTTCCATGCCGTTGTTTGATCCTTTCCTCCGACAAGTACGAGAACCTGTTTAGCACCCAGTGTCTGAAAGTTCGTATTTGGTTGCCATTCGATGCGCTGACTGGTGTGCTGAGTGATCGCACGTCACAGCCCGAAAATCCGGCACGGAATCGCCGCTGCCCAATTCTTGAACGTTACAGGTCCTTCCGCCAACATTCGTCCGCAACTTGCGCTCGGGCATTCAAGACTCGAGGCAACACGAACAGCAAGTCACCAAGACGGTTCAAGTACCGGAGGGCCCATAGGCCCTCTGGCGATTGTTCTGACGCGACGCCAAGACTGACAACTCGACGCTCCGCCCGGCGACAGACCGTTCTTGCCAGGTGCAGAGTCGACGCGGCACGCGTCCCGCCCGGCAAAATAAACGCGTTTAAATCGGGAAGCTGGGCGTTGTACTGGTCGATCGCTTGCTCCAATTCCTTAACATGTTGCGAGCCGACTCCATGACCACCAGCCTCGGCAAGCCCCGGCATGGCCAACCCCGCGCCAACCGTGAACAGCTCGTGCTGAACTCGGCAAAGCAATTGATCGATATCCCTAGGAAGTAGCTCGGCCCGAACCACACCAATCGAAGCGTTCAGCTCGTCGAGCGTACCGCACGCCTCAATGCGTGAATGGTCTTTGGCCACACGGGGACCGGCACACAGGCCAGTCGTCCCGTCATCCCCTGTCCGTGTATAAATTTTCACACGCTTTCTTCCTCATGTGACCTGGTGCTTTGCCCTTGAAACATCGGTTCCCGGCACCCCTTGACCATGCTTCGCGGCACGCCCTGACATCTGTATTACTAACATCAAAGGTAACCATTCACGGAATGTAGGCCGCCGGTTCGCTTCCAAGGGGTCAGACCCATTTTCGGCGACAAAATGCGTTTGCGTAAATGAACGCTTTCTCCGCCGAAAATTGCGTCAGACCCCAGCGGCGTGAAAGTTCCAGCGACCGGCGGGAGCGGGCGATTAGGATCCCGAGCGGTAGCTCGGATTTGGTTGCGGCCCTGCTGCTCTGGGGCTTTGGAGCTCGCGGATCGGCACCTTCCCGCAGCCCGGCCCCCCCCGGATTCTGCGCCAATTCAGTCTATTCGGTTTCCCTTATCTGTTGGCCACCTTCGTGTACCCAAAAATTGCAAGACACCGCATGTCGGACTCGCTTTCCCTGCTCCTGCCCCTGTCGATCCCAGCAACTCGGGAGGCGCAACACCCCAACAGGGAACATGCTGAGAAACTGCCTCCGCCTGCCCCTACTACAATTAACACCCCACCAGATAGACTATTACGCAAAGCGCATCCGGGAAAGACCGCAGGCAGTCATGATAGGTGGCAAGCGAGGTTTGGCCAAAGCCCCACTATAAGACTTTGCCGCTTGGCAACGTGGGGGGGGAGCGGGAATGACGCGAACCGGCGTCTTTTCCAAATGCGGGCGAGTCGGGGGCACGTGCTACTGGGACCTCCTTTGCCATCCTATACGATTCGGCCTGTCGACGGTTCGACATAATGCGTCTCGCCACAGCCATAGATGGCACACTTGCCATTGTACTCCCAGCAGTCTCGATGGTGCGGAGTTTGGCAGCGTCGGCAGACCACCATTGTGCCAACGATCACCTCGCCACAAACCTGGCACTCGGGGTCTTCAAGTACCTGAGCCTGACCATCGTTCAGGAAATCAATACCTTCGGCGCGGGTCAACATTGCCTGATCATAAAGTTCCAGGGCCAATCGCGTAAGTTCGTCCAGATCGTTGGTATGTCGGAGGCCGACCGGCTTTTGGACGGTCATCGTACCCGCGTGAACCGTAAGTCGCAGGCCCCATTGGCGGGGACTTTCGCATAATCTGGCTAGTTGCCAGCAGACACCGTCGCTAAGCCAGGTCAGGGCGATCTGTTCGGGTTGGCCATGCGCGACAAAATGCCGATTGAATTCATTGTTCTTAACTGGCAGAACAGGGAGTTCTGCCGAGGGCGCCAGATTCCTTCCAGCAGAAATCGACTGGACATCCAGATCCAATTCCCGGTCGGGCCAGTCCATGAGAACATCGGTAGTCAACCTGCCATGACGAAACGCAGCCGCACGAATCACAACGGTTGTTTCGCCATATCGGAATCGGGTTGTCGGGGTGCGTCGAACGCCCTGGACGTGAAACGTGCCGCTGCGTCGAGTAGCCAGCTCTCGCAGTCCACGGCGAGTCCGGGTCGGTGATGTTCCGACTCGGTTGATCACATAGAGAAGGACCAAAACGATCACAAGGGTTGAGAGGCATTCCACGGTAGGGGCATCCCGGGTTATTCATCACCAATGTAGAAAATGTCTTCGTCGTCGTCCGGACGGCGTCGCGGCGTGGGGGGAGGTGTTGGCGTATCCTCGCCGATGTAAAACACGTCTTCCCGCTGCGGGTCCGTCGACAATTCAATCCGCCCGTCTTGCTGCCGCCGATACGAAACGATGTTCTGTTGGGGAGTGACGGGCCCCGACCGCAAGACGCGACGATCGACAGGGACCTCCCATTGCTTCTGGGTCTCAAACCAACCTTTCGCCTGATAGTTCGTTGCATTGTCCAAGTTCATATAGGCCAGTCTGGCCACATCCCACAATCGCTCGCAGATCGCATCGAGCGACACCGGGTCTTCCCATAAGACGCCAACGTCATGAAGTCGGATGAACCCGCTGAACGAGACGTTCGGATGGAAAATCGGCGTCAACCAGCGAACATCCGGCGGAACATCCGGATAGGCGTACGGCAGCCGGAGCTCGACACGGTGCGTCTCGATCAACTTCACTTCCGTTTGGGATGCGTTGGTGCTAAGGAGTCCCTTTCCATGGAAGATCAATGTAAACCGTTCGGGTGGATCTCCCGACCCAGGTTTGATCGACAGTATGGAGCTCGCTTGCTCCAAGGTTTGTAGACGTTTCCATTCATCTCGTAGTCGTATTCGTCGTTGCTCCAAAGACATGGTCAACTTCCTTCCGCGAATCTGTCCGCCCGGTTATCATTCGCCATCGCCCCTATCCTCCGATTCCGTGGTCTGTGTTGAGGGGCCGTGGGGCAAATAGACGAGGGCGGAGGCGACGAGCCCCAGCACGACGGCCAACCCCGCGCCAACATACCACCGCCAACTCCAGATCCAGGTTCCAAAGGCCTCAGCCGGTTCATTCTTGGCATCCACATCTTTACTCTTGGGCTCCGGTGTTTTGGTTGCCTTTGGAGCAAGTTCGGCCAAGCTGTCTCGGTAGGCTGCATTTTCACGTGTCAGGCGAGCAACGGTAGCTTGCGTCTGCTCCAGTTTTCTTTCGAGCGTTTGGCGTTCGACATCGGTCGCGTGGGATGTCTGCTTCAGTTGATCGACGCGAGCCAGTAATCCAACATTGGCCGATCGTAACGCTTGATTTTCGCGACGCTGCTGTTGGAGTGTTTTTACGACGCCATCCGGCGCCACATCGAGTTGGCCAATGATTTGGTCCAGCATCTGCTGCTGTTGCGCCAGGTGATCCGGCGCCGAAGCTGTAGCGGGTCCTGCGGTTGCCGTGGACTGGGGCTCGCGTCCCAACATCCGCCACGCGATCAGGGCCACCAGCAGAAACTGAATCGCCAACATTCCCAACACGGCAACGCCCAGCCAACCGGCCTGAGGCTCAACAATGTGAACCACCGAATCCGGACTGCGGCCCGGCGTGCTACCAAAGCGAGAATCGGGTGCCATCTTGATACCACTTTCCAATTGATCCGCAACGAGCTCGATTTCTGTTTGTCGGAAGCGGGATCCGATCAGGTAAAAGCCGCTGGTACGCGTCAGAGGACGCTCCGACCGGTCCGTCCACTGAAAGAACCCACGATCCGACCGGCACGGATCTATCACCAAAGCCAGATCGAGTGGTTGACGGAAAAAATTCTCACATATAAACGTATCCATTCCGGACAGAAACACACCCCAACTTGGATGCGTATGATACCAACCGACCATCTGCAAATCGTCCGGAAACTGTTCGCGTTGACGCGTGATCTGGCTCCAGGTGTCGTGCGTGAACTTGAAACTTCCTCGCGTTGCTTCGTAATGCTCGGCCCGCAAACTATCTGAAATGACAACGAATGGGTTCGCCTGTTCGTCGACAAATTGGCCGCCAAGCAGCACGCCCCCCAATTCGACGTTCGTATTGGAAGCGGCATGCATCTCCAATTCGCACAGTACGTCGATGTCGATGTAGATAGCCAGATCCTGCTCGTTGGGCGAACCACACGGGACAACGGCAAAATGCCGGTTCTGGTCGGGCCGCGCAGCTTGCCGCAACTCAGGCTGCTCCAGTTCTCCGAATTGGATTTCGTTGTACATCAGGTTACTCGTTGGATCGTTTTGGATCCGCCGGATCGGTGGTCGCAATCTGGGATTCGGGCTGACCGTACACGGCATCCATTGTTGTCAGTTTGTCGTCGGTGAGCACGACGTAGTATAGCGTGCCGTCGCACAGGACGCGTGCAATATCGTAGGGGGGCAGACCGAGCCTGGCTAGTTTTTCGTCCGCAAGGGGTGTTCCTTCATCGATCTGGTGTGTCTTGTTGGGGCGGGCCGCTTCTCCGCAGCGGGGACAGACCGCGTCGTTTGCCGCTACCAGTAATGCCGGTTTCATTATCGGCCGACTTGTCCCACACGGCGAACACTCGATCGAAAGAACCAGATCACGATCCAACTGGAGCTGGGCAGGTGCATCGGAAAGAGAGACCGCTGTTCGGACCATGTGAAACAGGTCGGTCGCCGTATCACGCGCCGCGCTCACGGGCAATTCCAACAGTTCGCCATAAACCTCATGGCTCAGACAGTCATCGCGCCGTTGAAATGCCGTGCGATAAAAACGATTCGCAACGCCGTTGTAGATCATGGCCTCGCCGGCGACAACGGGCAATCCATGGATCAACTTCAACGCTTCCTGTGTCTGCAAGCCACCAATCATGGACGATATCGTTGGCGAAGTCGGCACCTTGCCTGCCTGCAAATCCTCCTTCGGAAGTAAGGGGCAACTGTACCTCAGATTGATCAAGCGATAATCGTTTTCGGTCATGCCACACTCATAACAGGCGCTATCGGGCGGCACGAACACTTTCACGACACCATTGATCTCCTGGATACCGCCATCAATCCATGGTGTTCCGACCTTCCAGCAACATCGATTGACCCAAAGACGCGCCTCGCGATTATCGAGACAACCAATGACCACATCCATGTCGCGAAACAAGCCGAGCCCGA
>JAJSAJ010000799.1 GCA_024274855.1 Planctomycetota bacterium
CGAGATCGTCAGTGATGGTTCGGTGATCAAGGATACGGAGCGTCTTCCGGAGGCGTATTTCAAAGCTGGCGTCCCCGAGTTCTGGTTGGCTGACGCGCGTCATGAAGCGATCATATTCCAAATCCACCAACGTGGCCCAACTGCCTACGAACCTGTTGAAGTCGGCGCCGACGGGTTCCAGGCGTCAGCCATATTCTGCAGTGGCTTTCGACTCGACGGCACCCGCGACCCGAAAGGAAACTGGCCGTTTGATCTTCGTCGGAAGTAAGACACACCGACCAGAAGCAAACAAATGCCGACTGCACGACCATAGGTACGTGTCACTTCAATTTGATGCGAGCTGAGTTATTGCCTGCGTTACTGAGTGTCATCGTGGTTTGCTTCTGTTGACCGCTGGTCGTGCGCACCGCCACCTGGTAGTCACCCAGGAAGCCGCGGAACGTCACACGGCCCTCGGCATCAGTTTGTTCCTTGGTGCGTGTCCACCATCGATGCTTGACCAGATCGTGCAATCGTTGGTAGGCCGGTTTGGGCGACAAGTCCTTCCGTAGCAGACCGGCGGGCGCCTTTTGCCAGGCATTGCGGTCCGCAAAGTCCCACCAGGTGATGCCTGTTACCCGCGGGTGTGAAAACAGCATCGTGTAGACACGTTCGACCTCATCGGCCTGACGCTGCTCGCCAGCGGGCGTGGAGGGCCACGATTTGTTTCCCCTGGCCCGCTGCCCACCGGACTGTCCGGACAAAATTGTCATTTCGGTAAAGTGCAACGGAACCTGAAACTGCGCAAACCGTTCGCATACCTCCCATATCTTCGCATTGGGCCACGTGCCGCCGTGCATGTGGCTTTGGATGCCAATGACATCGAACGGCTGCTTACCAACTTGTTCCGTCAGTTGCTGGATTACCCGCACGTAAGTCGGATCGGTGCGGTAATCGTTGATCAGCAACGTCGCGTCCCGGTTAGCCTCGCGTGCCGCTTTAAAACATTGGGTAACCAACTCGATGCGCCCGGTCCGCGCCCACATCCGTGTCATTTTCGGAGCTCGTTCTTGGAACGCCTTGCGTTGGAAATCAGTCGCTTCATTCACGACGTCCCATATATCGATCAGGCCGCGGAAGCGGGATACACAATCGGTGATTCTCCGCAACTGAAGTCGCCGAATCGCATCAGGCTCGTCCGGAAGCCAGGCAGGATCGGAGTAGTTCCAGGCCAGAGGGTGTCCCTTACATGTAATGCCATGCTCATGACACCACTTGGCCACCTCCTGCGTATAGGCATGTCGTGGATTGCCTTGCCGACGTTCGTACGACGACCAATAGAAGGCCAATGTTGCGTAGTTGAACAGATCCTTGAACTGATCGCGATACGCGTCCTCATCTTTC
The DNA here is from genome assembly GCA_024274855.1 of Planctomycetota bacterium. GTDB lineage: Bacteria > Planctomycetota > Planctomycetia > Pirellulales > Pirellulaceae > JAJSAJ01. The sequence goes on from JAJSAJ010000799.1 coordinate 1,384, forward strand.
TGGTCGGACAATCGACCGAACTGAAAAAAGTTGCATCCAAACAGAAATTCATGACGTGTTTGCAGGATCGCGACTTCGACGCCAGGAATCGGTTTACCGTCAGCGTCAACCACAATTACAGTGCCATTGGATTTTCGGTGTTGTTCGATGCGCACCGCAGCCTGCTCGATCGGCGGGACGCTCGAGAGGCTGACGAACTCCGCCGCAAATGAGTTCTCTAACGGCAGAAATCCCGCGAGCGTGAGGATCAACAGAACCAGATTGGAGTAGTAGGTCTTCATGGCAGGGTACTCGATGCTGGAAAACAAGTTGGGTTCTGGTTGTTCGCAACCAGTCTCCCCAGAAGGATTATTGCAGATCCGAGCGTGGCATGCATGACTCAAGTCGCCGTTTTGGCAGATGGCATTTTTCGTTTCTGGCTGTGCATGCGCAAACGGTAGCAAAAACAAAACGTCAAGGGGTGCCCTGGCCAAGACTCCGGATTCTGGGCAGGCTGAGTTTGTCAGTTTTTTCCGTGAGGTTAGTAATCGAGGACACTTTCTTTCAGTCGGCACATTGAATATAAAACAGATTGAGCAATTCACGCGACCACCCCCGCCTACCACCGAACCGTCCGGGTCGGCAGCAAACGGAATGCCGCGAGTACGTTGCCAAGAGCAACCCGGTTTTCACACCGAACTTTGGATTGAAAGTGAGGGTTC
>JAJSAJ010000800.1 GCA_024274855.1 Planctomycetota bacterium
CCCTGGGCGCCACCGACCGCTGAACAGATCGGTTTGATCGGTACGAATTGGAGCAAAGGCTGGATCATCGAGGAGAATACGATCCGCTACTCGATGTGCGTCGGAGTGACACTTGGAAAACACGGCGACGCGTGGGACAACACGTCACAGAATTCGGCCGAGGGATATGTCGAGACGATCAAACGCGCCCTGGCCAACCATTGGAGCAAACGGACCATTGGCCACCACATCGTTCGGAAGAACACGATTTCGCACTGCGAGCAGGCCGGAATCGTCGGCAGCATGGGCTGTGTCTTCAGCCAGGTAACCGACAATGATATTTTCGATATTTGGACCAAGCGGCAATTCACGGGCGCCGAAATCGCCGGCATCAAGTTTCACGGCGCTGTCGATACGCTCATTGCCGGAAATCGCGTCCATAACACGGGCCGAGGGATGTGGATGGACTGGATGACTCAGGGCACGCGTCTCTCACGAAATCTGTGCTACGACAACACAACCGAGGATCTCTTTCTCGAAGTGAACCACGGTCCGTTTCTGGTCGATAACAACATTTTCCTGTCACCAACCGCGATCAGGAACATGTCCGAAGGTGGTGCATACGTGCACAATCTAATCGGTGGACGCGTCACGTGCCGTCCCGAACTGAATCGCGACACACCACACCTTGAACCCCACTCGACACAGGTAAAAGGGCTGTGCAAGACGCTAGGCGGAGACGACCGGTTCTACAACAATGTCTTCGTCGGTCCAGGCGGACTCGAACCATACAACAAAGTCCGTCGTCCGTGCCGACTCGAAGGCAACGTCTATTTGAACGGCGCGTCACCATCAAACGCTGACAAGATGTTTACCTATCTGCCAGATGCGGACCCGCAACTGCAACTGATAAACGATCGCGACCGATCCAAGCTGACACTAACATGGAACGATGCCTGGAATCCGAAGTCCAGCAAGTTCGTCACCACCGAACGACTCAGCACAACGGCGGTCGGGATGTTACCCTATGTGAATCCGGACAATTCCAAATTCTCGATCAACGTCGATTACCTTGGGAAGTCCCGGGATGGTACCGCACCAAACGCCGGTCCGTTCGCGAACATGCAGCGTGGTGCGTTAACGTGCATCGTTTGGCCCTAGCCTCGGCCGTCCGCCTCGCTTTCCGTTTTCTCCATTCACATCACTCGACGTTGAACGGGGAAGGTAGCGTTGCGTTGACATGGAGCCCGCCGAAGGAAACCGATTCATGAAATCCGACACGCACGACCAAACTCGCTCGTCGCAGCACGGATCGACCGTCTACCTGACATCGATTTGTCTTGTCGCCACACTCGGTGGACTGTTGTTCGGATACGACACGGCGGTCATCAGCGGTGCAATCGGGTTCCTGCAGGAGCACTTTCATCTGACAGGCACGATGAAGGGCTGGACTGCGGCTAGTGCCCTCGTCGGTTGTGTGCTGGGAGTGGCCATGGCAGGCGAACTGAACGACCGACTGGGACGGCGCACCACGTTAATCGGCTCGGCAGTGCTGTTTCTCGTATCGGCTATTGGCACAGCCGTGCCGACTACTCTGACGCCATTCATCGTCTTCCGAATCGTCGGTGGCCTAGGTGTCGGAGCCGCCTCGATGACCAGCCCGATGTACATTGCCGAAATCAGCCCGGCCGGCATTCGGGGACGTATGGTGTCGCTAAACCAGTTTGCAATCGTACTCGGGATGTTGGTCGTCTATTTCGTGAACTACTTCATCGCGCGTGGTGGGGATGCCGACTGGAATGCCTCCACTGGCTGGCGATGGATGTTCGGCTCCGAGGCGCTCCCGGCCGCCCTGCTGCTCGTGCTACTGCTGTTCGTACCCGAGACTCCTCGCTGGCTGATCAAGCAGAACCGAAACGGCATGGCCAGACGTATCCTGGCCCGCATTAACGGAGCATCTCAAGCTGATCAGGAAATGATCGACATCGAGTCAACACTTCGGCAGGAAAGTGAGTCAGTTACTCAGTTGTTCACTCCGGCAATGCGTCCCGTTTTAATCATTGGCGTCAGCTTGGCCGTTCTGCAACAGGTTACCGGCATCAATGTTTTCCTGTACTATGCCCCGGAAATCCTCAAGGTCGTTGCCGGAACCACTATGGACACCGCGTTGCTTCAAACGATCGTTGTGGGCGCCGTTAACCTGGGATTCACAGTCCTTGCGATCTGGACCGTTGACAGAATCGGGCGCAAGCCGCTGATGATCGTTGGTGCGATCGGAATGGGGCTATCCCTGACTGCGATCGGAATCGCAGCCACATTCCAGGTGATCGGCACGTGGCTGCTGATCTTCATGCTGGGATACATCGCCTGTTTCGCTCTTTCAGTCGGTCCTGTCGTTTGGGTCATTCTCTCCGAAATCTTCCCAACGAAAATCCGCGGACGCGCAATGGGCATTGCCACGCTCAGCCTTTGGATCGCGAACTACGTCGTATCACAGACATTTCCGATGATGGACGAACAGGCCTCGCTGGTGAAGATGTTCCACCATGGCTTCCCATTCTTCATCTACGCGGCCTTCTGCATCGTCCTGGTTTGGGTGATGATCACGCTGGTGCCGGAAACCAAAGGCAAGACGCTCGAGGAGATCGAGCGGCACTGGGCAACCGACCGAGTCTCGCGTTAGCAATCAGACAACAACCACGGGATCTGTCCATTGGAAACAGCGTAACTGTTTAGCCGTCTGCAGTTGGATTTACATTTCGCTGCTGTTTTTTTCGGCTGATCGACCCCAACGGCCTTGTGCCGTTGGTGAGCGAGTCTATTGAGCTAAGGCCGGCATGTCACGCCGACGGCCGCTCCCTCCCCGCCGCCAAAGGCGGCGGGGAGGGAGCGGAAAGGGGGGCATCACATCCTTTTTAGCTCGAGAGACTTATTCACCCATGGGACAAGCCCATGGGGGGCCTTCGACCAACGTGCGTTCTCCATTTGGCTAAAGTGTTACGAAACAGCAAATAACAGAGAACACGGAAAACTCGCCTGTTCAAATTGTCTTGCATACCCGATCGGCATAATATGGTTTTTCGCCGTCAGAATGCCGACATGACAGGGGACGCGTGAACAAGTCACCACATGTCGCAGCGCAGCCGCGTCCTCCGATCCACGTCATGGTTTTTCCTTGGTTATTTTCCATACACGAAGATCGTAGTCACCAGTGACCATTTTTTTCATGTAAGCCGCAGTCGCCCGGATGCCGTTGCCGTACGCAACGTACTCACCATTTGGCGCGATTGCAATATTTCCTACTTGCCCAAATCGTTCCCGTAAAACCGCAAGCGGCCGACCCGTTTCTAAATCCCACACGCTCACGAGTTCATCAGGCCTCACCTCGTGGATCGCATTGACAATCACATCCCCAGTCACAAGCAGATTTCGTCGAACTGACATCTGTGCCGACACGGCCCGAACGCCTCTTCTTTGCCTAAACGAGTGCACTACTTCGTGTGTTTCCGCGTCGAGAATGTCTCCTCCGACAACTATCAACGGATCATCACCCGATCGAATGAGCAGCTTTCCCGACCTGGCGTCACGAGAGGGGCTGCCGGTAATCTTTGGCCACCAGCAGAGTGATCGTTCTCTAATACACAACAATACTCCCGCAGCGGAACGCGACCATACTAACGATGTGACAGGTCCCATAATTGTTGAGGACTTACACCTTTCATCGGGCGCAAGCAAGTTCCACATCCGCGTCTGCTGCCTGTTATTGCCGCCAGCAACTATTTTCGTATCATCGGGCGAGAAAGCGATCGAAAGAACATCGCCACTGTAGGCACGTGACAGAATACGTTCATCGCGATGAGCAATCTCCGGATCGTATTCCAGCTTCCAGATTTTGACGACCGCGTCGGCCATGCCACATGCCAGAGATTTCCCATCGCTAGAAATTGCAAGCGACATGGCAGGTCGATGCGTTTGAATCGCATCGACCTGCTTGCCACTCTGGACGTTCCAAAATCGAATTGTCCCATCCAAACTTCCGCTGATAATGTGTCTACCGTCAGGGGTGAACACGACCGCGCAAATCACATTCTCGTGCCCCTTGAACCGACGAACCGATGCGGCGCTCGAAGCGACTTGAAACACCGGGATCGCGGGGGGTGGCGGCACAGGTTTGGTATTGTCGGATTCACCAGCCGCCTTCATCAAGATGTGCGCCGACGCAAACAGCTCGTAGCGCGTGGTTCGCACTCGTTTCGGATCAGCGTCAACATCCACGAAATGCCGCCCTACGGCAAAGTGTATCCACGATTCGGTCTCTGCCACGCGATCGATTTTGAATACGGATGGCCAATCGTCTCCGTCAGAGAGCCTCAAGAACCCTTGTGATTCATCCAACAGGCTGGACGTGTTTATCACGAACCGACCATCGCGGGATTGAATGAACGCTTCGCTGTGATCGGGCCGAAGCCAATGGATGGTATACCGTTCAGCGCCACCAAGTCCCCGAGAAAGCTGTAGGGCAATTTCACCACCGTCGGCAGTGTGCCAAAGCTTTCCGGACGCTGTTTGGATCGCGTACACTTCAGACTCAGGTCGTGGAACAACGTCAACCAAATGCGAGTTGTGTTTGACCTGCAACTGGCCATTGTGCAGAGAGTACTTAACCCGGTTTAGCACTGCTTTGTCGCCACGTTTCACATTGATTGTTGTCTTGAGCTGAAACTCTCGCCATGTTGCGTGAAAATCGTGGGCTCCCGCGCGCAACGTCACGGGCCTGTGCCAACCGGTAAAGGAGTCCCCGTCGATGGCCAAAGCAATTTCTGTGTCTGTTCGTTGAACCGACAGTTCGCCCACGTTCGTGCTCAAGTATTGACGGTAGCGTTCGGCTGCAATTCCAAGGCCGATTCCGGCAAGGAGACAGACTAATGCCGTTCGTTTGTGAATTCTGAAAGTTGAAGGCATCTCAAGGCCATCCGAATATCAACAACAGAAAACAGACTTTTGGACTGCGTCCGCACACCATGCAACGGCCAACATCATCACCGACGTTGGTTCTGTCCGTTCCCTGGCAAACGATTCAATCATGGATTGGGAATTTCCAGCACGCCTCGGCAGTTTGTGCATGCCACACGCTTGCCGTACAGGTGTGGTGCAACATTGAATCTTTGACCACACTGTTGACACGTGACGGTGAGCGGCACCGATTGACCTCCGATTACGCTGAGTGTCGCGCTACTTCAGGACAGAACGACTATTTCTTGTGTGCGTTCCGCGTGTCGATTTGCACACGGATCACAAAACAACACGCACAGCCTCCCGCACATCGTATCGTGGAACGTCTGAGATGGCAAGTATTTGTGGCGGATGCTTCCGTACTCAGTCTTTAGCGAAGTTGTACGGTGTAAGGTCGTAGAACTCCGGTAGCAGGAATTTGTTATATCTGTGTACCTTGGGATCTCTGCGTATGAAAACCCAGGTTTCCTTGTAGCCACGGGTACGCATCGCATCCATGAAGCCTGTTTTTTTTCAGCGCGGTCTCAAAGAAACCCGGCATGTATCGCATCCCGGCCTTCACGACGTTGTTTTCGGCCCGCGCGATGGAGTCCAAGCCCCCTTTATATTTCGCTTCGTCGACCTGATAGAAATCCGGGATCGTGTAGGACCCTTCATCGAGCATAACGAGATCAGCTCCCAAATCGTTGGCGACGCGATTCCAAAGATACTGCGTCCCGCCCGGAAAGACGTACAAGATGAGGCCATGTTTCTTTGCGACCTCGATGAGTGGTGCGATCGCGGTACGTAACTTGGCGTAATGCTGATCGCTCGGATACCTTGGATTGCCGTTGCTGGCTTTCCAATAGGGCTCTACATCCAGACCCAGGACCTTGCCGCCCTTTGCCAACGGCACCATGGCTTCCAGCAGTTCGGCGCGGCTGCTCCACACATCCTTATCGAACCACGATTCGAATTCGGTCCCCGACGTGTAGCCTGGCCGAATTTCGCCGCTTAGCTCATAGCTTGTATGCGTCACCACATTGAGCGTCGGGATGACGGGAAACCCGGCTGCACGCTCCTGTTTCACCACAGATTTCAATTCAGCAAGTTTGGCTGCTGCGCTTGTGCGATCAGCGAGGTGCGTCATTGTGGTCAATAGACCGATTCTCGTAGACTTTGGAAGTTGGCGTGACGGGCTCTGGGAGTTGTCCTTCCACCACCATAGCCACCATTCTGTTGAGTGGTGGACCCAAGTAATGGCCTTTTGAGGCTGCGTACCGGCCGGCTCGTTTGAGGGCTGGGCAGCATTACAGTACGAAGAGGCGACAATAAGGGCGATTAATATCCAGGATTGGGCAAAGAGATGCGTGCATAGGTTCATCGCGTGGTCCTCCGTCTTGTTCTTGAATAGCGGGCAAGAGCTCCACCGGTCGCCTGTCAGCGAGAGCCCCTCGCCACCGCGCAGAGGATCCATTTACATTCTTGACGTGCGGAGAAGCCGTCTTGCTTTCCGGCCCCGAACACCCAGGAACCGACAACGGGATCAAGCACGGCGAGTTTCGGGAGCGGCCCGTCCGCGGGAGGTGCCCCACAGGCCGCGGGACTGCCGAACATGAGAATTGTGAGCCAGATACAGCACGTCGCAAGTGTCGGTTTTGGCGTGGCCATGTTGCTCCTCTGCCAGCTAACGTTCGAGTTCACGCGGTGGGCGAGTTGGACATTGTTTTTAAAACCGACGTCGCCGCCCACTCGCGTGCAACGCCTTGTTACTTGCCGGTACCGAGTAACCTTTCATGGTAGCGGATCAATGCGGTCGAGTGGCTCCATGTTGCGTGCCTGTTGCCATGCTTGCTGCAATTCACCTTGATGTTGGGCTGCCCATTCCATCACGAGACCAGTCGCACGCGGCGCGATCCGACCGCCAATCACGCCAAGTGTGTTCACATCGACGACCAGTTGATCGCTACCGTACTGCGCATGAAAGTGCGGCGGATTGTGGTCATTGTAGTACATCTTGATGACGATGCCGTAGAACCGGCTAAGTTCAGGCATCGGCTGGCGCTCTCAAATTCGGGAATAGATCCTCAGGTGACTTGTTGGTTATCTGCAAGTACATAGCGTCAGCGCAGAGTTCGATGGTGTCGGTCCAGCGAATCTCACCGTACTTGCCAACGGTGACAGCTTGAAAAACCGATGGATCATTCCATGCTCCAAAGACGCCCTTGCCGACTAAGTGCAAAAGGTCAGCCTCGCCCGTCACTCCGTCATCGTATTCGAGCTGGAGCTTGTATCCAGCTCCGGCAGCTACACCAATAAGCTTCGCCATCGAACGTCATTCCTCCGCAAAAACCGCTGAAGTAAGTGATTGTGTCCTGAGGCAAGTAAACGTAAACGTTTCTATCCTGCATGCTCCCGGCGAAAACGCGATCCATCCTGCGTGCGACTGATCCGGGAGCGTGCAGGATGGAGATCAGTTGAAGTCAACTGCGGAACGCCCTGGACGCTGCTATGCGTTTTCTTTGTCCCACGCACTTCGGACGCCGGTCATTCTACCCGACCGGACGGGGGGCTGACAAGATTCAGAATGGGGCATTCGGACGGGCGATGAGCAAGAAGTGGCCACGCAGCCCCATAAAGTGCATGAGTTTTGCCACACCCGAACAGGCTGTACACTTCGTTCCCGTCGGTGTCAATTATCGGGCCACGCCTGGCAAACATCAAGCAAGAGAATCACGCAAAGGCGCAAAGGAAGGAGTGCATTGAATGTCTTCATTCGAGCGGCGAACGACTATTTCTTGTGTGCGTTCCGCGTGTCGATTTGCACACGGATCACAAAACAACGCACACAGTCTCCTGCACACCGTATCGTGGAACGCCCGAGATGGCAAGTATTTGTGGCGGATGCTTCCGTGGGGCCAAGCGGCTCTTTTTGCACGGACGTTGCAAATTAAAGGGAAACGTTGGCAGTTCCACACACAACCAAGCTCTGGCTGCTCTGCTGTTCCACCATCGCAATGTACTGTCATTTGTAAACAGACGCTCTGATTTCCTCCTCTGGTTTCCGTCTACTTGCCTCGGTTCGAAGCGTGCTGCCCGCCTGCTGCCGTCGCACACAAGGCATTGCTCGTTCTGGAAACGGCGCACCTCCCCTTTACTAGCCGGCTGATCGGGCTACTTTGTACGTATCCTCCCGACTCCTTCCCGAGAATCCATAAGTACATCGAGGAAAAACATGCTTGATCCACGAATTCGCACGCTCGCCAAGAATCTGGTCGACTATTCCTGTGACGTCCAGCCGGGCGAAAAACTGCTCTTGGAAGCGATTGACATTCCACCCGAAGCGGTTGCTGCAATCGTCCAGGCCGTCGCGGACAGGGGTGGCATACCCGTGGTAACGATCAAACAATCGGTTGTGCTGCGAGAGCTTTACCGCAACGCGACCGAAGAGGGCATGAAGTTCATTGGCGAGTATGAAAAGGGACGCATGGAAGGTGTGCAGGCATATCTCGGGATTCGAGGCAACGCGAATATCGCCGAACTGTCCGATGTGCCAAACGACAAGATGGACCTTTAC
>JAJSAJ010000801.1 GCA_024274855.1 Planctomycetota bacterium
CGGAGAAGCAGCGTTTCCGGGAGGGCGAAGCTCCTGCTGAGCCTCTTGTTTTGTTGGCCAAAACGGCTCGGCCGGAGCCTCGCCCTCCCGTTTTGAGACAAAGCCTAGGATTCGTTTCGAAACCAGAGGGCGAGACGGGCCCTTCTTCTTGTTCACAATCCGGTTGATTCCAGCCGTACCGTTGTTCTTCGTCATTAATGCGGTAATGGGGCTGACCTCGATTCGCACCTGGACGTTTTGGTGGGACAGCCTACATTCCGTGAACGGTTACGATTCCGAATCTGTCATTCTCTGCCAGAGAAACACCGTCTGCAGAATCAACATGCACGACAGTTGGCGATCTTGCAGAATTGGGCCAGTACCGAACCAGCGAGAGCGAAACTCTGCTAACATACAGGGAACCAGAAAGCCCTCTTGCGTCGCTTCTCTGGGACCACATGGGCAGATTATTGGAGTTCTCGATTATGTTTGGCATTGGCGTCATCGAATTGCTGATTATTGGCGCAATCGCTTTTTCGCTCATCGTTGTGCCGATTGTTGTTATCGTTTTCGTGATTCTATCCGCGAAACAACCCTCGCCCCCACAAGATACCGATCGGAAGCCGCCCCGATAATTATTGGGGGCACGCTTGGGCTGCCGCGTTCTTGGTTGCCTTGGAATGCCCTAAAGCGGACGGTGATGACCTTGATACAGACCTTGGGCACCGGGGGCATGATTGAAACCACATGAAGTCGAACACGATCCAACGGGCGTTCATGATCTGCACGTGGCTGGCAAGTTTTCAGTTGCCGGCGACGCCTTGTGTCGCAAAGGAGACGCTGCAACCGGACGAGGCCCGCTCCGACGATATACGGCGTGAGCAGGCATCCTCCCAACCAAAGGCACATATCAACCTTTACAACCCGATCGACTGGCGAGGCCCAGTCGTCGTTGAAGTTCCTATCGGACAAATTGCGGCACCTGGGCTGATCAATTGGCAAAACGTCAGACTGATGCGACAAGGAATGGAAGTTCCGTTCTCCATCCGTGAAGGACGACCACACTGGAAATCACGGCTCACGGCATCAATCACCAAACCTCGCGCCGAAGATCTACTTGTATTCTCCCTGCCGGTAGTGCCCAAGACCTGGGTTCGGCTCGGTGTTGTGCCGGGCCGTCCGGCCCACACTTCGGCGATTGCTCATCAGTCCGGACAGGTGTCTATTCGTTACCCCCACCTGGCCGTAACGATCGATGCAACCACAGGAATGCTGCTTCAGATTTCGGTGGCGGGCAGAGACACCTTGGCGCAGCCGTTGGCGATTGATCTGGATGTCGTTACGGGCACGCGTCACGGCGCCAAGAGCGCCCGCATCGTACCGCATGTTGAACTCATCTCGTCCTCTTCGACACCCGCAATGACAGAGCTCGATTTCGAGCTTGACACGCGTCGAGGACTGAAATGCTCTTTGACATATCGGGTCCACGCTGCTGGTGTCGTGGAGATCTGGTTCGACGAACGGCCCTGGAGAGGCTCCTCTCCTTGGCTCGTTCATTCAGCAGAGTGCTCGCTGAAGCTCCATGGGACACGCGAGTCTCTCTTGCATCTACTCAATCGACGTCCCTATTACGGACTCGATGACTACGAGAAAGTTGTCAAGACACCAGCATGCGTCCATCGGTGGGCTACGGGAGCCGTTTTGGAGCTTGGCGAGGAGTTTTCGAACGGTCGGCGGTGGAATCGGCGTTTGTACATCGTGAGGCAGGATCAGTTGGATCGCCTGAGTGCGCTGGTCGAACTTGTCGACGAAGGACTTATTGTGCAAGTCGAGCCGCAGAGTATGGCTTGGCCGAACGACACCGTCACGATTCACTGTAAGGACCAGACAGACGAAGTGATGGGGAAGCTGGCGAAGGCTGTTGAGGCAACGGGTCTCCGGGCGATAATAGCAGGGCCACTTAACGCACAAGACATGGCAAGCTCCGGGCACATTGCGTTTTGCATAGCGGCGAATGCCAAAGCGAGTGGGATCGAAGGCGACGGTTTCGTTATCCAACGGAGCGCCGGCGGTCGTGGCCTGGAAGTAACAGCAGCAACCCAATTCGGGCTGACGCAAGCAGCCCTACGTTTAGCGCGTGGGATTACTCGAGTCAACGGCACGGTCCGCTTGCCACTCGTCGCGGAAAACCCGACCGTTCACCTGCGAGCGGGTGGGTTTGGGGGCGGCCATTTTGAAGTCGATTTTCCGTACGGAGATGATACCGAATGGCATCGCGTGCTCAGCAGCATGATCACATCCGGAATGAACGTAATGGCCGATCTTGGCATGTGGAGTAACTGGAAAATGCCGGTCACCTACAAATACATGCCACAACTCCGATCCGAATCGCCCGATGCTTTCGACGAACTCACCGGCACAAAGTTCTCCGAAATCGATTTGCACCGCAAACATGCAGTCAAACTGCTGAACTATCTGAATGAAGCGGGCGTAACGGTTTGGGAATGGCTGCCTATTGGCTGTGCTCCAAGCACGTTCTACGAGAAATATCCAGCGGCTGAAAGCCCTCGCAAAGACAATGTGTCATGGCTCGGAAGCGGCAAGATCCCGTGCCACTCTCATCCGAAGTATCGCGAGTACCTCACGGCTCTTTTGCGCGAGAAGTTGGAAACCTATGCCGTCGGTGGCTTCGTGATGATCCGAGATGACAACGGTGGCATCTGCTACTGTGCGCGGTGCAAGGAGGCATTGAAAACGTCGTGCACGAAGAACGCGGCATGGGACCAGTATCTGCTCATCTACGATATCCTTCGGCAGCTCGATTTCCGAGGTGACATCGCAGTCTACCCCTACCATGATTTATACCGTGGCGAGCTGGATCCACTATTGCCCGATGATCTTCTGATCGTTGGACACGGCAGCGCCAACGCGCTTCTCACCAGGCAATTCGACCGAGTTGCACCGATGGTAGACACGTGGCTGGACAACCTATACGCTCCGTTCCGCGTTCCGCCAACGTCACGTATGAAGCGGCTTCTGGCAGACAGGCCGAGCTTCTGGATTGGTGGGGCCTATCGCGGCACGGAACTGCCATGGCTATCAATTGGATATTTCGGTTGGAACGTATCGGCAACACCCAATTCGCTCCGATACAGGTGGGCATCCGACACGTTTGGCAAAGAGAACGCACTGTGTTGTGTTGACGTGCTCGACGCCTATGAACGGTTGTGGGAGATATACAACGTCTCCTTGCTTCCGGAGAATTGGTTCCGGCTCGAATCTAAAGCACGCCGCGACGTGACGCACGATGCCAGAACATGGACGGAGAATCTTCAGCAACAGTTGCGCGTCCTCGAGCAAGGCATCGGTACGGAAGAGAAGGCCGAGTGGATTGCCCACGTGCGATTGTACGGACCGTTCGTTAAATACCATCTGCGACGCTTGGAACTCTACAGCCAAATTCTTGATCTTGTGTCCGCCCACCGTATGGCTGCAAACACGTCGACACCTTTTGACCAGAAGACTCGCTCGCAACTGATTGAGTGCTATGAGTCGATTTTCCAAGCTGCAAAGCCGTTCGGCGAACAAGCAGAATCGGTTGGCGGTTCCATGATGCACCACACGCGGCCGTTGTTTCCCGCTTTTTGTCAACGGATGGGCGGATACGAACCCTGGAAGCTGGACCCGATTCTGGGAGTCAAGCAATTTGCTGGATCACTACACGTCACACCTGTGAAACTCGAAGCCGGGCAACCATTCGACCTTGCCTTGGAGCTACAGAATACCGGCCTCTTCCCCTGGGTCACGGGAAGAGGCCCTCGGATCGAATTGAAAGGGGACGTGGATCAGCTGGGACTCCCAACGACCTGGAACTACACAGGCAAGTCGATGATCTTTGGTGACCGGCGCACGATAACGCTCAAGGGCACGGCAC
>JAJSAJ010000802.1 GCA_024274855.1 Planctomycetota bacterium
AAACGGGGGCTTTGCAGTCGTATCGAATTGGCGACCTGGATTTACTGGCCGGCCCCTTGGAGCCGAATTTCTGGAAAGTCCCGAATGACAACCAGCATCGCAACGGCTACCTGCAACGGCTTGGTCCGTGGCACGATGCAGCAAAGCAACGTCGAGTGGTTGACGTGCAACTTGCTCCTTTAAGTAGTGGGGCTGTAATCACCGTAAAGTCGATTCTTCCCGTAGGTGACAGTATCTGGCGAGTGACCTATACAATCCAATCTGACGGACAGGTAACTGTTGCATGTAACTACAAACCCCAAGAAAAGAAAATGCCTCTGATCCCAAAGATCGGTATGACTACCAGGTTGCCAGGACGTTTCCACCATGTGACCTGGTACGGCCGCGGCCCACAGGAGACTTATTGGGATCGCAAAACGGGCGGAGAGATCGCCATCTATCAAAAGACCGTAAACGAAATAATACACCCCTACATACGAGCTCAAGACACTGGGAACCGCACCGATGTGCGTTGGCTCACCGTGCTGGACGAAGACGGATTTGGTCTCAAAATCACTGGATCGAAACCGATCAGTTTTGCAACATGGCCGTTCACCCGGGAAGACCTGGAACAGGCCAACCATGACTACGACTTACCTCGACGCGAGCACGTGACACTTAGCATCGATTACAAATTGCATGGTGTCGGTGGAGACAACAGTTGGGGTGCGCGCACTCACCCCGAGTACACGTTGCCCGGAAACCAAGCATACGATTACGAGTTTACTCTGGCGCCCGTGATGCCCTGAGAGAATCAATGAGACGTGGGAACATTGATCTACGACGGGCGTTGGGAGTTCCCACCCGCGCCAGTCACGTGGGCCTTTACGCGGTACCTTGCCGCGCCATTGGCCATTCGCCGCGATGTGCGGGCCGGTCTGACCGCACTGCCACGTAGCGGTAAGCCTGCCTGGCGGGCCACTCCGGACCGTTAGCCCGACGACGGGGAAGTGTCTGCGACCCGCAGTCGCCACGCCTCAGGCCGAAAGCAACAAAGGAGACGACCGACTATGCATGACAGACAACAGTCGCTGCGGGGTATCGTAACGCCACTAGTCACTCCGCTGCTGGCTCGCGACAAACTCGAGCACGAAGGGCTGGTTCGAATTCTTGACCACGTGATCGATGGCGGTGTGGCTGGGATCTTTATTCTCGGCACGACGGGCGAAGCACCGAGCTTAAGCTATCGGCTACGGCGCCAGATGATTCGTGAAACGACACAGTTAGTCAACGGTCGCGTACCGGTGCTGGTCGGTGTGACGGACACCGCGCTCGTGGAATCGGTTGAATTGGCGCGGTATGCAGCGGATTGTGGGGCGGATGCGGTTGTGCTGACAACACCCTATTACTTCCCGGCCGGACAGACCGAACTGACGGCCTATGTACAAAACATCGCACCCCTGATTCCGTTGCCACTGATACTGTATAACATGCCGGGCCTGACGAAGGTCTGGTTCGAGATCGAGACACTGCGCGTCCTGTCAAACATCGACTCGATCACTGGCGTGAAAGACAGCAGCGGAGATCTGGAATACTTTGGCCGACTATGCAAACTCAAGGAGGACCGTCCTGATTGGACAATATTGATCGGTCCCGAAGCCAAACTGCCGGACGCGCACCGGCTTGGCGGAGATGGCGGAGTCAATGGCGGTTCGAACGTGGCACCGCGTCTGTTTGTCGATTGTCATAAAGCACTTTGCGACGGCGACGAACAACAGGTTGCACAGACGCTCGAGACGATCCTCGCCTTTCAAGAGATCTACGAAATCGGAAAGTATGCGTCGCGATATATCAAAGCGACAAAGTCCGCCTTGTCACTGATCGGTATCTGCAGCGACTTGCCTGCCGATCCGTTTCATCCGTTCCTTGCTCCGGAACGCGAACGGGTGGCCGCGATCCTGCGCGACATCGGTCTACTGGCGCCGCAGTCCAACGAATGAGGCCCTGTTTTAACACCGGGAGGGCGAACGTTCCCGCGTGCCGCGACTGCACGAAACCGGCAACCATCACTTGAAACCTATCAGGGGACCCGCGGTCATGGGAAATTCGACGTTCAGTTGTTTCGATCTGGAGGAAGCAGTACGGGCGATTGCAACCGCCGCGGGCGTGGCCGAGCATCAGGTGCGAACTGCGGTTGAGTTGCTGGAAGCCGGCAACACGCTCCCCTTCATCGCACGTTATCGCAAGGAGGCAACCAGTGGTCTGGACGAGACGGCATTGCGGATCATTGAGGACGCATTGGCCAAGGCACACGAACTGGCTCGGCGCAAAGAAACGATCCTGCGAACGATCGACCAACAAGGGCTTCTGACGCCTGACTTGCAACGACAGATCGAAACGTGCCAAGACAAACGCGTGCTGGAAGACTTGTATTTGCCGTTCAAGCCCAAGCGGCGGACGCGCGCAACGATGGCTCGCGAGCGCGGACTGCAACCGCTAGCCGATTTGCTGCTGCAACAACGACCACTTGGCCGACCCCGGTCTGACGTTCTGCGACCATTTATCAATCCCGAGAACGACGTGCCGGACGAACAGGCTGCCATCCAAGGTGCTTGTGACATTGTCGCCGAGCAGTGGTCGGAAGACATTGGAACACGGGGTTGGCTGAGTCAACAGGCAAGCGAGTTCGGTCGTGTCTACTCGAAAGTCAAACGAGGCAAGAAGGAGGATGCTGCCAAATTCGAAATGTACTTCGACCATCACGAGCCCGTAAAGCGCATTCCTTCCCACCGCCTGTTAGCCATGAAGCGAGGCGAAGCGGATGGGTTGCTGCGTGTAGGGATCGAGCTGGACGACGACTATATGCTCCGCAAGCTCAAACCGCGCCTGGCGTCCAATCGCCAGTTCGAGTTTCATCAGGAGCTTTTGGCGACGGTTGAAGACTGCTATCAACGGTTGCTGTTACCCGCCACCGAATCGGCCACGCTACAGCACCTGAAGGAACGAGCGGATGAGGAAGCGATCCAGGTGTTCGTCCAGAACCTTCGCAATCTGCTGCTGTCGCCTCCAGCGGGCCCGGAAGTCACGATGGGGATCGACCCCGGATTTCGCACCGGATGCAAAGTCGCCGTTGTCGACGGCACCGGCAAGTTCCTGGAAAGCCGCACCATCTTCCCGACGGCCCCCCGCAATGACATCACCGGCGCCACGGCAACGTTGCGCGATTTGATTGCCCGCCACAACGTCCAGCTGATCGCGATCGGCAACGGCACGGCTTCGCGGGAAACGGACGCGTTCGTCAACAAGATGCTGAAAGACCTCAGCCGAGAGGACGATCGCGGCCGGCCGCCCACCAAGGTGATGGTCAGCGAGTCGGGGGCGTCGATTTATTCGGCCAGCGAACTGGCGGCCCGTGAGTATCCCGACCTGGATCTCACTGTCCGAGGCGCCATCAGCATCGCACACCGACTTCAAGACCCGCTGGCCGAACTGGTCAAGATCGACCCTAAATCGATTGGAGTGGGTCAGTACCAGCATGACGTGAACCAGACATTGTTGCGGCGCGGCCTGGATCGCGAGGTGCAGTCCTGCGTCAATTCAGTCGGCGTCGACGTCAACATGGCCAGCAGCTCGCTGTTGGCGCACGTGGCGGGGATCGGCCCCAAGCTGGCAGATCGGATTGTGGAACATCGCGACACACGCGGGCCGTTTGATTGCCGGAAGCAACTGCTCGACGTCCCTAAACTGGGCAACAAGGCATTCGAACAAGCTGCGGGATTCCTTCGGATTCGCGACGGACATCAACCCTTGGACAACTCGGCCGTCCACCCGGAAAGCTATCATGTGGTAGAAAAGATGGTGACCAAGCTGGGCGCCACCACTAGCCAACTGGTGGGCAATGCGGTCCTGGCTGCCAAGCTTGATGCCCAAGACTTCGTCGACGAACATTGTGGCTTGCTGACTGTCGAAGATATCCTGGCCGAGCTAGCCAAACCGGGTCGAGATCCACGCAGCGAATTCAAAGTGGCTCGGTTCGCCGAGGGAGTCAACGACCTGAAAGACCTCAAAAACGGAATGATCCTGGAGGGGGTGATCAGCAACGTGACGAAGTTCGGTGCCTTTGTCGACCTGGGTGTACATCAGGACGGCCTGATCCACATCTCGGAACTTGCCAACGAGTATGTTCAAGCGCCGAGCGACGTTGTTTCCGTCGGCGACGTTGTCCGTGTCAAGGTCCTGGATGTCGACCTCCAGCGACGTCGCATCGCCCTTTCTCGAAAGCAAGTGTGATCCTGCCAGACAAAAGGATTATTATCGCTTCTGGCGGGCTCGGGGCCGGCAAGAAGAACATTATGCGTAGCACTTTATGTTTCCTTGGCCATCTTACTGGCAGCAGCCGTATGTCCCTCGATCGGTAGCTCCTCGACAAGCCACTCATCGGCTTTGCCGGACTGCGCGTGCTCAAAGTAACGGATTGTGGCGGTTGTGAATGGTCGGCAAAACGTGGCCATCCACTTCTGCCAGTCTCGTTCTCCAACAACCGCTAGACGTTCGATGTCGCGAAAGTGCTTGACATCGAACTTGATGTCTTGCCAGAGCGCGCTCATTGTCCAGCCTTCAAAATTGTGCATTTCGAACAAGATGCGAAGCTTCCCATGTTTCTGCAACAGGCGTTCGATCTCGGGTACAAAATGGTCGTAGTCGTCGCGCGCTAGTTTACCGGTTGCTTTAACGGTTAAGACCTTGCCGGAATAATCTTCGATCAATTCGACACTCATGGCTCAATCCTTTCATTGATAGTGACACCGATGCGTGGTAGGTGCCAGCTTTTTCGTCTCCTGGCAAGAAGACATTTCATTAACCACCTCAAGAATGTGCAAATGTGGTGCCGACCGGTCACATTATGAAAAGACTCAACTGGCTCGCTCGAGTTTTCAACGTAGAAACTGCATGCATGTTTAGCCTGGGGATATTCACGAACGATCTACCTTGGAGTCGCAAGTCGGGCATTCTGCCAATTTGTCCGACTGCGCGTCCGACATTCACGCGAAGTCACATGACATATTGTCCGGTGACTAAACCGATCGAGCTGGGTGTCCCTGCCTCGAAAGTATGTAGAATCCATGACCCGCGGGGCCGAATCGCTGATGCGATCTGATCCATGTCGATTCGTTGGACCTGTACGCGTCGCGGCAACGCCGCGCGTTTATTCGCGAGGTGGCTGCCGAGCTGCTTGTCGAAGAGGCCCAAGTCAAGCAGGATCTGGGCCAGTGCTCCGCCAGCTCGAGGCCTTGCAAAGCGAACGGATTCGGCAACGGGTCGAACGTCGGACGGCGCCGGCCGTCGCGCCTCCGATGAGCGACGCCCAACAACAAGCCGCCTTGGACCTGCTGCGTGATCCGAAACTGATCGCGCGGATCGACCGCGACTTCGACACGTGCGGCCTGGTCGGCGAACAGGCCAACCGGAGGGTCTGTTATCTGACCTGCGTCGCGCGGCTGCTGCCCCGCCCGTTGTCGGTGCTGATCCAAAGCAGCTCGGGCACCGGAAAGACAACCCTTCAGGATGCCGTATTGCGGCTGATGCCCGCCGAGCAAACGGTTCGGCTCTCGGCCCTGACGACCCAATCGCTCTACTACATTGGCCCGGGCGCGCTACGGCACAAAATCCTGGCCATCGCCGAGGAAGAAGGGGTGGCGCAAGCGGCGGACATGCCTCGCTCGAGCGTTCGGTTCACACAGCGCGACGTGCGCCAGGCGCTGGCGTGGAACGATCGCACGATGCGACGTCACCTGAGCCGCTTGGTGGACTTGGAATACGTCCTGGTGCATAGGACGGGCCGCGGCAACGGGCGCGCGTACCAGTTGACATTCGCCGCGTCAGACGAGCTTGGCGAAGTTGGTGGGGTGGACGCATCCGGCGCCTCGGAAAACGAATCGCTTCTGGGGCTGATCGACGTTCGGCAGTTGCGGCGTGGCAAAAAGGCGGCCCAACAAGGGTAATCGCCGATAGACCACACGAGTGATTAGGCCATGTCCGGCACCCAACCGGCACCCATCCGGCACCCTGCCAAAACGAACGTAACCGACGGCCTGTCGGGCACTTGGAAAACGAGCTGGCCAAGCCGACAGGTGCGCATATAGTGCGCGAAATTCGCGCTACCCCAATCGCGACTGTCCTCGCAATCCGCAAAGTCACTTGCCGCCACCGCCCGTGTCCGTCCCCGTGTCCGACGGACGCCCACGTCCGTCGCTGCCCTGGGTACCAACCCGGCCACACGAGACGAACACGGAGGCGCGCCCGTGTCCGACGGACGCCCACGTCCGTCGCTGCCCTGGGTACCAACCCGG
>JAJSAJ010000803.1 GCA_024274855.1 Planctomycetota bacterium
TGGACCGCTATTGGATCCTCTGCCGCACCCTGGTCAACCTGGCAAACAGACGCCAAAGGAATATCTTGCCCTGGCACCCACACAAAGCCGACATCACCCGCCGCCGCACGAACGGCGCGGTCGAGCAACGCCCCGTAAAAGGACGTCAGCGATCGGTGTTGCTCGGCCAGACCGGCAACGTCGTCAACCAAACGATCGATGGTCCGCCAAGTATCCGGCGTTAAGGACGTTGAAGAAAGCGGGTATTGCGACATAGTTATTCAGTATAACCCGAAAAGAGAACTTGCAAACGATCGCCAAGCCCAAAACGGCCGTTGGGCGATGACTTTCCAAAGCAGGAAACCTCTGCCCTTACTCGCCGCACATCCAGGACAATCCATACGCAACCCAAGACAAAGACAACCGCCACAAGCCTCGCAACCGACAAAGTCGCTCGCGAATTATTTTGCGCAATACTCATCTCCGATCCGAATCACTCTGGTCCTTCAATTCATTTCGCATGCACCGGTGAATACGCTCGTGCCGAACGGAGCATGCATCCGATCCATAACTCATACAACATTTTTTCGACATGAGCGGATTAGTGTGCTTATAGCGCAGAAGTTGATCATTTTGAGTCAAATGTAGCAACCAACGGGAGCGGACTAAGGGGTTCCAAGCGGTAGTTCGAAATTGGTCCGAGACCCCACGTCGCTGGACTCCTTTTGATCGTGCCCCTACCGCCTTACGACACAATCGGTTGCCGTAACCGTTCACGGAATGTAGGCCGCCGGCTCGCTTCCAAGGGGTCAGACCCATTTTCGGCGACAAAATGTGTTCGCGTAAAGAAACGATTTCTCTGCCGAAAATTGCGTCAGACCCCAGCGGCGTGAACGGCTACCGGTTGCCTTACAAGGGCAGAAGTCCATGGTTTTCCGACTATCGATCTTGATACAGTCACTGACGCTGGCTGCAGCACTGCTCCCACTGGGTTGCCGCCTTGGAAAGCGGACGGAATCCCCAATTCCTGGTCCCAATTTCTCATCAGCCTATTCCGCGGCCGAGATGGAAATCGAGTACCCTGACGTCGCAACCGCAACACTCGCCGAACAAATGACAACCGACCAGCCGTTTACATTGGGGCAAGAATGGCCACCGCCGTTTCATGACATGCCATTGGAAGAAGCGATCAAGCTGTCACTGACACACTCGGAAGTACTGCGAGACATGGGCGGGCTCGTACTCCGATCACCAGAATCGTTGCGCACCGTTCATGATCCGGCGATTCGCGTCACGGATCCGCGTACCGGGGTCGAGGCATCGTTGAGCGCCTTTGACGCAATCTTCGCCGCCAGCACTTATTTCGAAAACAACGACCGACCACTCAATAACTATATCGAAGGCATGGGGACCAACCTGTTTCAGCAAGATCTCGGCCTTTACAACCTGGAATTGTCAAAACAGACGGGCGTTGGCACGAACCTATCGCTACGAAATCTGATCGATTACAACAACAACAATTCGCCAGCGAACTCCGATCCGAATCTTCCCTGGTCGGTCCGCATTGAAGGGGAGGTACGGCAACCCCTGCTGCAAGGCGCCGGAGCCACATTCAATGGCATTGCCGGCCCGAATGGACGGCCTGGATTTAATTCGGGCGTGCTGATCGCTCGTAACAATTCCGATATCAGTCTTTCCGAATTCGAAGCCGGCGTTCGCGACTTGGTGAACAATGTCGAAAACGCCTACTGGGAACTCTATTTTGCATATCGTGATCTGGACGCGAAGATCGATGCCCGCGATCGTGCCTTGAAAACATGGGAAGCCGTTCGCACACTCTACGAGACAGGCCGACGAGGCGGAGATGCCGAGCAAGAGGCGCAGGCTCGCGAACAGTACTTTCGACTCGAAGCCGACGTACAAAATGCGTTGGCGGGTCGTGTCGTCGAGAAATCGAACGCCAACGTATTCCACGGGTCCGGCGGTGTCCTGTTCCTGGAACGTCGGCTGCGCCGTGCAATCGGCCTGGCAGCAAGCGATGGTTTGTTGATTCGCCCCGCTGATGAACCGCCCATCGCGAAAATCCGATTTGCCTGGGAGGAGATCGTCCAGGAGTCACTGACGCGACGAGTCGAATTGCGCCGGCAGAAATGGAAAATTGCTAGGGCTGAAATGGAACTGGTTGCCGCTCGCAATTACCTGAAACCGCGTCTCGACAGCGTTGCTCGCTACCGATTTCGTGGCCTGGGCCATGACCTGATGAGCACGAAAGGCAACCAACCGACACCGTGGAACGACGCTTACCAGAATCTGGCTAACGGCGATTTACAGGAATGGGCAATGGGCCTGGAACTGACTGTGCCAATTGGCTACCGCCTGGCACATACAACGGTACGCAATGCCGAACTACGATTGGCCCGAGTGCGTGCGGTGCTCCGAGAACAAGAACAAGAAGTCATCAACGATCTATCGTCGTAGATCGCCGAAACGGGACGTGCCTACTGTCTGGCTGAGACGAACTTCAACCGCCGAGCGGCAGCCTATAACCAACTGAATGTGCTCGAAGTGCTCTATGATCAAGCCGACGAAAGCGACAAGCCCGCCCTGCTAAATCGCCTGCTCGATGCCCAACGCCGACTGGCAGACGCTGACAGTTCCTTCTATCGTGCTCTGGCCGCTTACGCTTTTGCAATCAAACAAGTGCACTACGATAAAGGCTCGCTGCTGGACTACAACGATATTTGTCTCAGCGAGGGCCCTTGGCCGAGCGCCGCATATCGACAGGCCGCCAAACGCGAGAAATGGCGCCATCCAGCACGCTACCTGAAGAACTACATGCACACGAATCGAGCCGCGTCGGACTCGCAGAACAGCGGGCTCCATACCGAGTTGCCGGCCGAAGAGATTGACCGGCCTCCCCAAGCCACACTCGATACGGGAACCGATGTTCCCTCCACGGAAGCAACGGCGCCAACCCTGCCAGCCATCCCCGATAGCCAACTGCCTCGGAATTATCTTGACACAAGCCCGTCCGAATAACGTTCCGCGTAACTGAAACTCTATTGCGCTGCCACATAACACAACATGGCCACAGACTCGTTTGGATTGGACGCGTTGGCTGATCGGCTGGCAAATTATGCGCGCGAGCTCGCCACCGTGATTTGCGATCCGCGACACCCGTGCCGCGGCACTCTTGAGCCGATCCGCTCTCTCTCCGATCCAAGCGTCGGAGTCGCGGACGCTGACCAAGACGCACTGTTGCTGACGTTCGCGATGCTCATCGCACGGTCCCAGATCAATCGCGAAACGAAAGGTGGCTCGGATCTACTGAACCTGGCACAGTCGACCGGTCTGAACAGCCTGGACCGGTTTCTTTACAAATTAGGAACGTCATCAGCCAGTTCCGGAAAAGCAGCTAACGTCATTCGCTCTCTATGGAACGAACTCACCGAAATCGATGTCATCGGTACACTCAACCAGCTGGACTCCCGTCTGGATACGAGCGACCATTTGGCCTATTTCTTCGAAACTCTTACTGCTCGGTTTAATGGAACCGAGCGACGAAGTCGTGGCATCTATTTCACTCCCAAGCCACTGGTCCAGTACATCGTTCGCAGTGCTGACGCGATCCTGCGTGACGACTTGCATTTCGCCGATGGGCTCGCGACAAGCGTGGCACCGCTCAGCATCCTCGATCCGGCATGCGGATCGGGGGCTTTTCTGCTAAGCGTCCTTCAGCACTTGTCCCAATCCTCAACCACTTGCGAAACGGCACATAGCCGATCTGTCACGAGGAAACCGGCAACGCTTTCGACACTTGTCGGCATCGATGTGATGCCTGCCTGTTGTGGCGCCGTCTCACTGATTCTGGAAGCTTTTTCAAGTTCGAAACGCACCCAGAACCCTACATTGCCCCACGTGCCCATTTACTGGGCAAATGCTCTAGATGCCGTTGATCTTACCGAATCACTTGTCCAGGATCGCATCCCCATCATTCTAGGCAACCCACCCTATTCCAACTTCGGCCGCCAAAACCAGGGGGATTGGATTCTTGAACAGTTGCGATGCTACAAATCCGGACTCGACGAACGCAAGATCAATTTGAATGACGATTTCATTAAGTTCCTCCGATGGGGCCAGTACTGGATCGATCAAGCTGGGTGCGGCGTGATGGCGATGGTCATCAACAACACCTACGCGGGAGGTGTGACGCACCGCCAGATGCGGATGTCGCTAGCCCGGTCTTTTGACAAGATCTATGTACTCGATTTGCTTGGCGGTCGAAATAAGCAACATCGGAAGACCGAATTGGAAGCGGACGAAAACGTCTTCGCAATTCAACAAGGCGTCTCGATCGGTCTGTTTGTCAAGAAACCTCGCAAACCGACACGGGACCGAACGGTGGCGGCCGCAGCCGCTCATGTCGAGTACGCCCAATTGCGGGGCTCACGCGAAAGCAAGTTCCGCACACTCGATGCAACAGACATCCGTAGCACTCCCTGGACCTCGGTACCAGCCAGTCCGCCCAACTTCTTCTTCATACCCGGCCGCGATCCTGGCAACAGTCCTTACCTTGACTGGCCGCGGCTCGATAATATCTTCCAACACTACATCTCGGGTGTCCAGACGAAACGCGATTCGCTGTTTGTCGGATTTACACACGATGCGGTTCGGCGCAAGATCGGCCGTTTCCTGGAGCAGGCGGCCAAAGGACACTTTGAATCAGACATCCCCGATTGGCTACGTCTAAAAGCAGAACGAGTCCCGTTCGATCCCGGGTGCATTCAACCCTACATGGTCGCACCGTTTGATATTCGCTGGGTCTACTATGAACCCCGCCTGCTTGGACGCGCTCGCCACCAGGTCCTGAAGCACCTGCATTCAGGAAACACGGCTCTGCTGTTTATGCGGCAGACAACGAATCCAGGCTGCTACGACCATTTCCTAGCCACATCATTTCTCGCGTCCGATCGCGTCTTCTTCAGCGCACACGGAGCACCATTCGTCGCTCCACTGTGGTTAGACATCGACAATGGCTCGAACGGCCAGCGATCCAACCTGACGCACGACTTCTTGGACACTCTCAGCAGACGAATCGGCGTTCCAATCACCCACGCCCCAGGCTCATCCAGTTGCCAAGAGACGGGAAAACGATCCGAAATCGGAGCAATATCACAAACGGATTCTCCGACAAGCGAGCGCAACCTGACACAAGTCACTGGGGCGAGTCGACGTCAGCAGGAAACCATACTTGGGCCACAAGATGTCTTCCATTGGCTTTACGCGGTCGTTTTTTGTCCATCCTATCGACAACAGTATGATGCCCTGCTCAAGATCGACTTTCCGCGAATTCCCTGGCCAGTTGGTGCGGACCAGTTCCGGCGGATGGCCGAATTGGGAAAACAGCTGATCGACACGCATCTACAGCTTCAACGGTCAGCCACACGGCAACAACCGCAGCAACAGGACGACCACATTGCAAAACCGATACCAAGCGGGTATCCCAGATGGACCGGTCCCAACAACCTCGTCCTCAGCCCCGATCCGTTGCTCTCCTGCCGCATGGATCAGAGCGTATGGCAGTTCCGTCTGGGCGGCTACCAAGTAGTGAGCCACTGGATCAAGCAAAGGCGGCAACAAGGACTCGATCGTCGCGACATGGCGCACGTTCAACGGTTGGACCGCGCGATTCGCAAGACGATCGACCTGATGGATCAAATCGATCGAGATACGACCAACATCTCTTGACCGAACGGTAGGTGTTCACGGACCCTGGCCGTCAATGCCTGCTCCTGCTCCAAAGAAGGAACGGCCCCCGATTAACCGGAATCGCTGAGCGAACTTGTTCGCGAAAGTGATTGCCGGTTCAATCGCTTGTTCGGCCGTTGAAGCGTCATTGATCTCAGCGGCTGTAGACACGTGACGCACGCTGCACGGGCCAATCCGGTCCAACCTCCTCGGGATGCAGTGGACTGCGACTCACCGACTCATCACTCCACTCATCGCACCCGACGTCGGGCAGGTCGTCTCTAGGTTGACCATCAAAATCCGTTTCCGCTCCAGGGACTTCGGCATCCACGTCGCGGAAGTTCACCGAAGCGGCGTTCACCGCTGGTGAATCAGCTCTGTCGAGGCGAAAGACACCATTCTTTTTGACCAGGAAGGGATCGACCCAGGCAATCCCCTTCGATCTCAAACCTGGCTTGGCGCCCCCGCTGGTCCAGACAATATTGCCTCGCCATGTGCTGACATGTGATCCGTTGTCTTGAATCCCAATGCCGATGTCCTTGTGAATGACAATAAGGTTTTTTAGAAAATCGTTAAAGGCGATTTGCAATTCCCAATCCGTCTTCTGAGCGTTGAGCCGACCGACGTGCATCCCTTGACCACAATTGACAATCGTGTTGTGGGCCACCACGCAGTAGTTCACCGGTCCGTAGTGCCGGGAACCTGCCGGCATGTAAATGCCTCTGCCTCTGCAACCCTCGATGTAATTATTGACGATGATATGTTCACTTCCGTGAACGCGGATACCACCCAGGCAATTGAAAAAGAAATTACCTTCGACACGCACTCGATTCCCACCGCGCAAAGCTAGCATGGCTTCGCAGTTCCGGAAGGTGTTGAATCGGTAGGTATTATCCGATGACTTGTTGGAGATCATCTCGAAGTCGCCGCTCGCGTTATCAAATAGGCAGTATTCCAATAACGTGAACTGTGAAGTCCGGTCAGAAAAACCTCCCTGACCAATTTGCACAGCCTCCTGACCATTACCTGAGCGGCGTTCGATATCCTTGAAA